>DASXYW010000010.1:0-1543 GCA_036502265.1 Steroidobacteraceae bacterium
CTTGTCACAGATCACGTGGAAACCAACCTGCAACGCCGCGCGCGCGACTGGGTAGTGCATCGTCGCGCCGCGCCGCGGTGCATGGCACCGATGAAGGCTCCCTGACCACCGCCAGCCATGCCGAGACGCACGCGATCGTTGGTCCCCATCGTCTCAAGCTAGCCCGAGCATGCGGCGATTGGCCGCGTCATCCGTGGCGGTCGCGGCGAAATCATCGAATTCCTTGTCGATTACGCGAATCAATGATCGCGAATGAACGGCCCACCTTCACGCGCACCCTATTCAGCTGACTTTATTGCGCATTCCCACTCCAGGACAGCCCAGCCGGCGAACCCGTATTGTGCCAGCCTCGAGAAGATGCCGGCAAAGTTCCCTGCCATCGCCGATTGAGCCGAATCTGCCCGCGCGGTTCTTCTGTCGCGCCGCTGAGATCACCACCGCCGGCTCGAGGCCCGCTTCGCGTGCGAACTGCGCGCCGGCAGCAGCTTTCATGTCGAGAGCGCGGCGCTGAGGTCGGTAACGGGTTGCGCCTGGGCCATCGTTTCGTCGAGTTATCCAACGGTCAGGTCGTAGCCTGGTTTGACGAACGCCGGGGCCTATCCGCCGTGACCCTGATGCCGCAACAGCGGGGCGCTCGCGAGTGTCGTGCTCGGCCTGCTTGGTCACGCGGGCATTCGTTGCCTGATAGATCGGTCGGCTACCACACCGGGACGACCGACCGCGGCGCAGGCGCTCGAGCACAGGCAGCAGTGTGGTGACATCGCCGGTGTTGCCGGGCCGGAGGAAGTGATGGGCCGATCATTCCCATCAAGCACGATGCCCAACACGACCTGATGCAGCTGTGGGCGGAAGTCCTTCGAGTAGCCCCGTCGGTCCAGCGTGGCGCCGTCCTAGCCTTCGAAAGGCAGCAAAGTGGTGTCGAAGATAGCCACCGACAGCGTGCAAAAACAGCCAGCCAAGCTATCGCCCGTGCTGTCCAATTTCTATCGCAGCGAGCTGGCGGAGCTGCGCCGGCGCAGTATCTGCCCTGATCTGGTGTTCGGCCGGCTGTGGGGCGAGATCGGTTGCCGCGGCGTGCTGCGCCGCCATCTGGCTGACCGTTGCTACGGCTTCGATGCCGAGCGTGCGATTTACCTCACTGTGACGCATCGCGAATTATGGTATCCGGCTCCGATCGCCATGCCAGCACCTCGCAGCACAGCGTACACATACCGGACCAATGCGCTGACGCTCGAAAAATGCCCACAGCGATCGATCCGCGGGAGTGACGCGGTTAGCGTCCGCGGATGTGGTGGAGATACGGAGCGCCGTCCGAGTACCTTGATGATGCGATCAGCCTCGTCTGATCAGCGCCGGGGACAGCGACTCAGTCGTACTACGCGCGCTTGGCAGGCACACGCGTATGGCAATGACAATCCGCCTTACAACTGATGGCCGGTTGCTCGTAGAACCACACGACGGCCGCAAGGTATACCACGTAGCCCTTGCGCGGACCCTGAGTCTCAGCAACGTCCTGCAGGCGGGTCGCTGTTTGGCTACCATC
>DASXYW010000011.1:0-10582 GCA_036502265.1 Steroidobacteraceae bacterium
GATGCCGATGACGTTGATATTGACGCGGTAGCTGCGCTCCAGATCGGTGGTGGCGAACAGGTGCGCCATCAGCTGCTGGATGTCGACCCGGCTGGAGCGCGGCTCGATCACCAGCCGGGTCGGATTCTCGTGATCGGACTCGTCGCGCACATCCTCGACCATCGGCAGTTTCTTGTCGCGGATCTGCTGCGCGATCTGTTCCAGCACCCGGCTGCCGGACACCTGGAACGGCAGCTGCGTGATGACCACATGGCCGCTGTCCTCTTCCAGCTCCCACAGCGCGCGCGCCTTATAGCCGCCGTTGCCCTTGTCGTAGAACTCGATCAGGTCGGCGCGCGGCGAGATGATCTCCCCGCCGGTGGGCAGATCCGGTCCCTTGATGTGCTTGAGTAGCGCGCGCGTGCTGGCATCGGGTTCATCCAGCAGATGAATACAGGCCGCGGCGACCTCCTTGAGGTTGTGCGGCGGGATGTCGGTCGCCATGCCCACCGCTATGCCTGAGCCGCCGTTGAGCAGTAGGTTCGGCAGCCGCGCCGGCAGCATCAGCGGCTCCTCCAGCGTGCCATCGAAGTTCGCGGCCCAGTCCACGGTGCCGTCCGCCAGTTCGGCCAGCAGCACGTCGGCATAATTGGTCAGCCGCGCCTCGGTATAGCGCATGGCCGCAAACGACTTCGGATCATCGGGCGAGCCCCAGTTGCCCTGGCCGTCAACGATCGGGTAGCGATACGAGAACCCCTGCGCCATGTGCACCATGGCCTCGTAGCAGGCCGAGTCTCCGTGCGGGTGGAACTTGCCGATCACGTCACCAACGGTGCGCGCGGATTTCTTGTGCTTGGAGGCGGCCGACAGCCCCAGCTCACTCATCGCGTAGATGATCCGGCGCTGCACCGGTTTCAGTCCGTCGCCGAGCGCCGGCAGCGCGCGGTCCAGAATCACGTACATCGAGTAGTCGAGGTAGGCCTTCTCGCTGAACTGTCCGAGTGCGCGCCGCTCGATGCCCTGGTAATTCACCGGCGCCTGGGCCATCAGCCGACCACCTCGGCGGTGTTGCCCTTGCTCTCCAGCCACTCGCGCCGGTCGGCGGCACGCTTCTTGGCCAGCAGCATGTCCATCAGCTTATCGGTCTGGTCCTTGGCCTCGATCGTGAGCTGCACCAGACGCCGGGTGCGCGGATCGATCGTGGTCTCGCGCAGCTGCGGCGGATTCATCTCGCCTAAGCCCTTGAAGCGCGTGACCATTGGCTTGAGCCGCGAGCGCTCCTCGGTCAGTCGCTTGAGCGTGGCATCGCGCTCTTGGTCGTCGAGTGCGTACAGCACCTGCTTGCCGGCATCGATCCGGTACAGCGGCGGCATTGCGACGAAGATGTGGCCGCCGCTGACCAGCGGCCGGAAGTGCCGCAGAAACAGCGCGCACAGCAGCGTGGCGATGTGCTGACCGTCGGAATCGGCGTCCGCCAGAATGCAGACCTTGTGATAGCGCAGCTGCGAGATGTCGGATGAGCCCGGATCCACGCCGAGCGCGACCGCGATGTCGTGCACCTCCTGCGAGCTGCCGATCTCGCCCGGCTCGAGCTCCCAGGTATTCAGAATCTTGCCGCGAAGCGGCATGATGGCCTGAAACTCCCGGTCGCGCGCCTGCTTGGCCGAGCCGCCGGCCGAGTCACCCTCGACCAGGAACAGCTCCGAGCGAGCCGGATCCTGCGAGCTGCAGTCGGCCAGCTTGCCGGGCAGCGCCGGTCCGTTGGCGGTGCGCTTGCGTACCACGCGGGCCGCGGCCCGCAGCCGCTCCTGCGCATTCTCGATCGCGAACTGCGCGATGCGCTCGCCGGCATCCGGATGCTGGTTGAGCCACAGCGCGGCGGCGTCGCGCGCGTGGGTTTCCACCAGCGCCGCGGCTTCGCGCGAGCCAAGCTTCTCCTTGGTCTGACCGGCAAACTGCGGATCGCGCATCTTGAGCGACAGCACGTAGCAGGCCCGATCCCAGATGTCCTCGGCCGTGAGCTTCACCGCGCGCGGCAGCAGGTTGCGAAATTCGCAGAACTCGCGCACCGCCTCGACCACACCGGCGCGCAGACCGTTGACGTGGGTGCCGCCGCCGGTGGTTGGAATCAGATTGACGTAGCTTTCGGCGATCAGCTGCGTGGCATCGAGCGACCAGGCCAGCGCCCACTCGACCACATCCTCCTCGGAGGCATGCCGGCCGGTAATCGGCTCGGGCGGCAGTCGCTCGGCGCTGCCCAGCTGCTCGACCAGGTAGGCGCCCAGATCACCGCTGTAAAACCACTCCTCTTTCTCGCCGGTTTGCTCGTTGTGGAAGCGCACCCGCAGCCCGGGGCACAGCACCGCCTTGGCCTTGAGCACCCGCTTGATGTCGGGCACCGAGAAGCGATCAGAATCGAAGAACTTCGGATCCGGCCAGAAGCGCACCGTGGTACCGGTGTTGCGCTGGCCGACAGCGCCGATCGGCTCGAGCTTGGAGTGCACCCGACCGTCGCGGAAACTGATGTTGTATTGCTTGCCGCCGCGCCGCACCCAGCACTCCAGATGCTTGCAAAGCGCGTTGACCACCGATACGCCCACGCCGTGCAGGCCGCCGGAGAATTTGTACGAGCCTTCGGTGAATTTGCCGCCGGCGTGCAGGCGCGTGAGGATCAGCTCCACCCCGCTGACCTTCTCCTTGGGGTGAATGTCGATCGGCATGCCGCGGCCGTCGTCCTCGACCTCGAGCGAGTTGTCCTTATAGAGCGTGACGCCGATGTTCTTGCAGTAGCCGGCGATGGCCTCATCGACGCTATTGTCGATAACCTCGTGCGCCAGGTGATTGGGCCGCGTGGTGTCGGTGTACATCCCCGGACGCCGGCGCACCGGGTCCAGGCCGCTGAGAACTTCAATGTCGGATGCGGTGTACGATTCGGCCATCAGTTGGGCGCGAATTCTAGCAGACCGACGGCGCCCGGCTGGGCACGATGATCAGGCGAAGTCCTCCAGCAGCGTGCGTCGCAATCCAGCCGGCAGCGGATCGACCACCTGCCGATAGTTCGGATGATCGACGCCGGCGGCAAGCCCGCTGCCAGATTTGGCCGCGGCGATCATCGCGGCGGAAAATTCGAACCGCAGGAAATGCACCGCCGAGGTCTTGATGTCGTTCTCGCGCGTCAGGTCCTCGTCGGCAATCGCATACACCGGCTCGAAACCATCGACCCGCATCCAGCAATGCCGCTCGAAGCCGCGCAGTTCGGCAAGACGGCGTGCGCGCTCGACTGGATCCTCGTACTCGATCATCAACGTGGCTTTCAGATTGCTGCCGTCGGGGATCAGCGGATTATAGGTATTCAGTTCCTCGGCGATCGCCTCGGGCTCAAATATGCGCTCGCTGCGCAGCATTTCCTGCACCTGATAGCGCACCGTGCGCTGGTCCTCGAAGCTCCAGGAACAGTGCTCGCCAATGTGCAGCTGGCGGTTGCGCCGATGCTCGATCATGCCGGCGCGCAGCGCCGGGCGTTCGCGCGCGTACTGCTCGAGCGACATCAGCTGCGCGACCGCGATTTTTTGCATGGCGGCGATTTCCATCCTCTATATGCCGTAGGCCAGACGCAGCAGCTTGAGCGGATGCGTGGGGGCGGCACCGGAACTGAGCCCGCTCTCGATCTGGTGTCCGGCCATCGGACAGTCGCTGGCGTAGTAATCGGCCTCGGCCGCGGCGACCCGCCCGAACACCGGCGCGCCGATCTTCATCGAGGCGTCGCGATATTTGCTGCGCACCGCATAGGTGCCGTTGTGGCCCGAGCAGCGCTCGATCATATCGACCGTGGTATCGGGCACCAGTCGCAGCAGGTCACGGGTCTTGAAGCCGATGTTCTGCACCCGCAGGTGGCATGGCACGTGATAGCTGACCTTGCCGAGCCGGGTCTTGAAGTCGGTACGCAGCAGGCCGGCGCGGTGGCGCACCATCAGGTACTCAAACGGATCGAACATGTGCGCGGCCACTCGCCGCACGTCCTGATCGTCCGGATACATCAGCGGCAGTTCCTGCTTGAACATCAGCACGCACGAGGGAATCGGCGCCACCACGTCATAGCCTAAGTCCACCAGCCGCAGCAGCTCGGGAATGTTCTGCTGTTTCAATCGCGCCACGGATTCCAGGTCGCCCAGCTCCAGCTTGGGCATGCCGCAGCAGCGCTCGCGCGCGGCCAGCGTCACGCTGATGCCGTTGTGCTCGAACACCGCTGCCAGGTCCTGCGCCAGCTGCGGTTCGTTGCGATTGCCGTAGCAAGTCGTAAATAGCGCCACCCGGCCGCTGGTGTCGCCAGCCGGCTCCGCATCAAGGTCGTCTCGCAGGCTGCGTTTTAGCGCTCGGCGCGCGCTGCGCGCGTGATAGGCCGGTAACGGCGCCCGTGGGTCGACTCCGAGGACCTTGTCGAGCAGCTTGCGGGCCGCAGGGTTGCGGTTGGCGGCATTGACTATCTCGGCCACCACCGGAATACCGGCGATGCGCCCGACGGTGTCCGTGGCGCTGAGCACGCGGTCGGCCAGCGTGAGTTCGCCGCGCTGCGCACGCACCGCCTTGGCCCGCAGCATCAGATGAGGAAAATCGACGTTCCACGGATGCGGCGGCACGTACGGACACTTGGTCATGTAGCACATGTCGCACAGGTAGCAGTTCTCCACCACCTGCCAGTAAACGCGCCTGTCGACGCCGTCCAGCTCCAGCGTCGGGGAGGCATCGATGGCCTCGAACAGGATCGGGAACGACTGACACAGGCTGAAGCAGCGCCGACAGCCGTGACAGATTTCGAAGATCCGGTGCAGCTCCTGTTCCAGAGCCGCCTGGTCGTAGAACGCCGGATCGCGCCAGGCGATCGGGTGCCGCGTGGGCGCCTCGAGGCTACCCTCGCGCCCACCGCCGGCGCCCGCCGAACTCACGCTGGCACGCGTCCGCGCTGCTGCCTGGCCGGAGCGTCGTTACAGGCTCTCGAGTGCCTTCTGGAAGCGATTGGCATGCGAGCGCTCGGCCTTGGCCAACGTCTCGAACCAGTCGGCGATCTCGTTGAAACCCTCTTCGCGTGCCTGCTTGGCCATGCCCGGATACATGTCCGAGTATTCATGTGTCTCGCCGGCCACAGCAGCTTTCAGATTCAGCTTGGTTTCGCCGATTGGCAGCCCGGTCGCCGGGTCGCCCACCTGCTCCAGGTACTCGAGGTGACCGTGCGCATGGCCGGTCTCGCCCTCGGCGGTCGAACGGAACACCGCCGAGACGTCGTTGTAGCCCTCGACGTCCGCCTTGGCCGCAAAATATAGATAGCGACGATTGGCCTGCGATTCGCCGGCGAATGCGTCCTTGAGATTCTTTTCAGTCTTGGTTCCCGACAGTTTCATTGGCGAATTCCTCCAGCAAAAGCCCCAACAGAATTTAGACTAATTCTAATAGAGAGCAGGTTTTGCGCAAGCCCCGCGCAGCGGTGTGCTAGGGTAATTTCATGACATCGAAGTCGGCACCGAAGGCGGCGGCACCGGCCTTCGAAGCGGCACTGGCTCAGCTGGAGTCCCTGGTCACGCGGCTCGAATCCGGCGAGCTGCCGCTCGAGGAAGCGCTGCGCACATTCGAGCAGGGCGTGCGGCTGACGCGCGAGTGCCAGGCCGCGCTCGCAGCCGCACAGCAGAAAGTGCAGCAGCTGCTGCAGCGGGGCGAGGAGTGCTCGCTCGAGGGCTTCGAAGCCGCCGCGGTGATCGAGACCGCCACCACCACCGTCACGGCCACCACGCTATCGGAATGAGCGCGCAGTCGAGCCCGCCGTGGGCCGACGCCGCGCGCGACAGCGCGCTGGCCGCCAGCATCGAGTCCTGCCGCGCGCGCATCGAGCGCGTGCTGGATCGCGAGCTCGTGGTCGAGGAACCGCCGACCTCGCGGCTGTGCGAGGCGATGCGCTACGGCGTGCTTGGCGGCGGCAAGCGCCTGCGCGCGCTGCTGGTGTACCTCACCGGCGAGGCGTTCGGTGCACCGCTGGCGCGGCTGGATGCGCCGGCCGCCGCGGTCGAGCTGATCCACGCGTACAGCCTGATTCACGATGATCTGCCGGCCATGGATGACGATGACCTGCGCCGCGGTCGGTCCGCATGCCATCGCGCCTTCGACGAAGGCATTGCCATCCTGGCTGGGGATGCGCTGCAGGCGCTGGCATTCGCGGTGCTGGCGCAGCCGCGATCGATTCCGGGCGGGGACTGCAGCGCTGAGCAGCGCCTGCTGATGCTGACCACGCTGGCGCGCGCCGTCGGCACCGACGGCATGGCAGGCGGCCAAGCCATCGATCTGGAGGCGATCGGGCGCGACCTCAGCGCCCATGCGGTCGAGCGCATGCACCGGCGCAAGACCGGAGCGCTGATCCAGGCCAGTGTCGAGCTCGGAGCCATTGCCGCCGGACTGTGGCATCAACCGGCCTACCCCGCCGTGGGCACATACGGAGCAGAGATCGGATTGGCGTTCCAAATCCAGGACGACATTCTTGACGTTACCGGCGAAACCGATGTTCTCGGCAAAACCCGCGGCGCCGATGCGGCACTGGGCAAGCCCACCTACCCCAGCGTCCTGGGGCTGGCCGCCGCTCGCCATCTTGCAGTGCAGCATCGGGACCGCGCCCTGGAGGCCCTCAAGGGCCTGGGAACGGCCCCGCAGTCGCTTCGCCAGCTGGCTCACTACGTCGTCGATCGGACCCTCTAGACCCGCCCCGCTGGCTCTGGCGCGAGTGTGGCAACCCGGCAACCGTAGGAGTTTGGAGGATAGGTCGACGCGCCTTGGTGCGGCACGTCCCGCCTCTGCGGAGCGTGTACACTCCTTCCCCAGCATGTCTCAAAGCACCCCGTCCTACCCGTTGCTGGGTGCGATCGAATCCCCGGCAGATCTGCGCGCCCTTCCCGAGTCGGAGCTGCCGGCCCTGGCGGCTGAACTGCGAGAATTTCTGATCCACACCGTGAGCACCCGCGGCGGCCATTTCGCCGCCGGCCTGGGGACGGTCGAGCTGACTATTGCACTGCACTATGTGTTCAATACCCCGGACGACCGGCTCGTCTGGGACGTGGGTCACCAGGCCTATCCGCACAAGGTACTGACCGGACGGCGCGACCGTCTGCACAGCATCAAGCAGCGTGGCGGGCTGGCCCCGTTTCCGGTCCGGCACGAGAGCTGCTACGACACCTTTGGGGTCGGGCACTCGGGCACCTCGGTCAGCGCCGCCCTGGGGATGGCCATCGCCGCCGCCCGCGAAGACCTGCCGCGCCGAGCGGTCGCCGTGATCGGCGATGGCGCCATGAGCGCCGGCATGGCCTTCGAGGCACTCAATCACGCCGGCAGCCTGCCGATCAACCTGCTGGTGGTGCTGAACGACAACGACATGTCGATCTCGGAAAACGTCGGCGCGCTGTCCAACTACCTGGCGCGCGTGATCTCCGGCAAGCTCTATGCGCAGCTGCGCGAGGGTGGCAAGAAGGCCCTGCAGCAAATGCCGGCGATGCGCAAGCTCGCCCGCCGTTCGGAAGAGCACGTCAAGGGCATGGTGCTGCCCGGCACGCTGTTCGAAGAGATGGGCTTCAACTACGTAGGCCCGCTCGACGGCCACGACGTCAAGTCGCTAGTGCGCGCGCTGCGCAACATCCGCGAACTGTCCGGACCGCAGCTGCTGCACGTGGTCACACGCAAGGGCAAGGGCTACGCCCCGGCGGAGGCCGATCCGATCACCTGGCACGGTCCGGGCCCGTTCGATCCGGTCAGCGGCACAATCCACAAGGAGAAGGCCGGCTCGCCCAGCTACTCGCAGGTGTTCGGCCAGTGGTTGTGCGACATGGCCGAGCGCGACCCGCGCATCGTCGGCATCACGCCTGCGATGCGCGAAGGCTCCGGCCTGGTGCAGTTCTCCAAGCGCTTTCCCGACCGCTATTTCGATGTCGCCATCGCCGAGCAGCACGCCGCCACCTTCGCCGCGGGCCTGGCCTGCGAGGGCTGGAAACCGGTCCTGGCGATCTACTCGACCTTCCTGCAGCGCGCCTACGATCAGCTGATCCACGACATAGCGCTACAAAAGCTACCGGTGGTACTGGCGCTCGACCGCGCCGGCATGGTCGGTAGCGACGGCGCCACGCATCACGGCAACTATGACCTGTCGTTCATGCGCTGCATCCCCAATCTGGTGATCATGGCGCCGGCCGATGAGAACGAATGCCGCCAGATGCTCTACACCGCCACCACGCTCGAGGGCCCCTCGGCAGTGCGCTATCCGCGTGGCAGTGGTCCGGCAACCGCGATCGTTTCGGAGATGACCGCGTTGCCGATCGGGCGCGCCGAGCTTCGCCGCCGTGGCGATGGCAACCTGGCGCTGCTGGCGTTCGGGGCCATGGTGATGCCGGCCACGGCGCTGGCCGAGCGCCTGGATGCCACGCTGGTCAACATGCGCTTCGTGAAGCCGCTGGACACCGCGATGTTGCGCGAGATCGCCCTCACGCACGCCGGTATCGTCACGCTCGAGGACAACGTGATCGCCGGCGGCGCCGGCAGCGCCTGCTCGGAGGCCCTGGATGCGGAGAACATTGCCACCCCGCGGCTGCACCTGGGCATTCCCGATCGCATCGTCGAGCACGGCAGTCGCGATGATTGCCTGGCGGCCGCCGGACTGGATCTGGCCAGTCTGAGCGCCGCCATCGAACGCTGGCGCTCCACCACCCCAGCCTTGAAGCCGGCGCGCAGTGCCACCAGATTGACGGCAGCGGGCGGCGTTGGCCCGAGTTGAAGCTTGCCGGACGGTGAACCCATGAGCAGTGTTGCGCAAGGTCGAGCGCCGAAAGTCGCCACCGTCGAAGACGTGCAGTCGCGCGCCGACACGCGCCAGATTCCGATCAACCAAGTCGGCATCAAGGACGTTCGCCACCCGGTCCGGGTCAAGGATCGGGCCAATGGCGAGCAGCACACCGTCGCCACGTTCAATATGTACGTGAACCTGCCGCACAACTTCAAGGGCACGCACATGTCGCGCTTCGTCGAGATCCTGCATCGCGAACGCGAGATCTCGGTGGACTCGTTCCGCTCAATGCTGTGCGAGATGGCGCAGCGGTTGGATGCCGACGCCGGCCACATCGAGATGGGCTTTCCGTTCTTCGTACTCAAGCGCGCCCCGATCAGTGGTGTCGAGAGCTTGATGGACTACCAGGCATCGCTGATCGGCGAGATCCGCAACGGTGAGGCACATACCTGGATCAAGGTGGTCGTGCCGGTTACCAGCCTGTGTCCGTGCTCAAAAAAAATCTCCGATCGCGGGGCGCACAATCAGCGCTCGCACGTGACCATCAAGGCACTGCTGCGCGATCACATCTGGATCGAGGAGCTGATCGACATCGCCGAGGGCGAAGCCTCGTGCGAGTTGTACGGAATCCTGAAGCGTCCGGACGAGAAGTACGTTACCGAGCGCGCCTACGACAATCCGAAGTTCGTCGAGGACATGGTGCGCGACGTGGCGGTGCGCCTGAATGCCGATGATCGCATCGTGGCGTACGTGGTCGAGAGCGAGAACTTCGAGTCGATTCACAATCACTCGGCCTACGCTCTGATCGAGCACGACAAGCGCGCCGCCGAGCCGCCGAAACGGCCCTGATGGCGAGCGCCGCGGCGAGTCAGCCGGCGTTCAGCGTAAACCCTTTAGTCTCATAACCGCTTTCCTGACCAGTGGAGTCGACGCTCAGGACAGCGGCATTTTCCGCCGCCGGGAGATAGACCATGCAGAGCCGATGCACGCACAGTCCCGCAAGCAGCATCCATTGGATCGTTCCGGCAGCATTAGCGCTTGCGCTGACGCTGCTGCTGGCATCCCCGGCCGCGCCGGCGATGGTCAGCGTGGGCGTTTCGATCAACGTGGCGCCACCGGAGCTGCCGGTGTACGAGCAACCACCGATTCCGGGTGACGGATACATCTGGACACCGGGCTATTGGGCCTGGGGCGATGACGGCTACTACTGGGTGCCCGGTACCTGGGTCGAGGCGCCCGAGTCCGGGGTGCTGTGGACCCCGGGATACTGGGGCTTCGCCGATGGCATCTACGTCTGGCACGCGGGTTACTGGGGTCCGCACATCGGTTTCTACGGCGGCGTGAACTACGGCTTCGGCTATACCGGTGTCGGCTACGCCGGCGGCTACTGGGATCATGACCGGTTCCGCTACAACAGCGCTTACAACAACGTGCATAACGTGCACATCACCAACGTCTACAACAAGACCGTAGTGGTCAACAACGTGAACAATCACGTCAGTTTCAATGGTGGCCACGGCGGTCTGCAGGCGCGGCCGACGGGCGCAGAGCGGGCTGCCGAGCATGACCATCACATCGAACCCGTGTCCGCTCAGATGCAGCAACGCGATGGGGCACGCGAGCAGCCGCAGCTGCGCGCTTCCGAGAACCATGGGCGGCCGCCGATCGCGGCCACGGCCCATCCGGGCGGATTCAGCGGCGAGGGTGTGATCGCCGCGCACGCACACAGCCCGGTAACCCCGCATCCGTCCAACGGGACCGGCCCGGCCCATGGCGGCAATACTTTCAATGGCGCGCCGG
>DASXYW010000012.1:0-3407 GCA_036502265.1 Steroidobacteraceae bacterium
CGGCGGCGTCCGAGGCGGGGCCGCTGTTCGCCACGAGTACGCGCGTGCACTCGTTCGCGCTGCCCGGTGGCGGCTATGCCATAACGGGGCGCACGCGCCAACATGACTGGCTGGTCGGTTGGCAACTCGAGCCCGCCGTGCGTGGGTGGGAAGAAGGCACCGCGGTTGCCACGGATTCAGGCAGTGAGTTCGACTGGATCGGCGCCGCGTTGCGAGACGACGGTACGCCATCGGTCTGGCAACGTATCGACGGGCACTGGGTGGCGTCGAGCCTGAGCGCCGTCAATGAGCATTGAGCAAGACAGGAGCGCGCGGGTGCAGATTCGCAATCTGACCGGAATCCGCGGAATCGCCGCGCTCTGGGTGGCGCTCTACCACTTTCAGGCCACCGCGGTGGTTGTCACACTGCCGCTGGGGCCGATCGTTGGCGGTGGGGCCATCGGTGTCGATATTTTCTTTGTGCTCAGCGGCTTCATCCTGGCGCTGACCTATGCGCCGCGGTTTGCGCTGCGCGTGTCGGCGTTCTCCCTGTACTACAAGTTCATCGCCCGCCGCTTCGCGCGCATCTATCCGCTGCATCTGGCGACCTTTCTATTGATATTGCTGTTCTGGGGCGTTGCCGTCCGCGCTGGCTACGATTTTCAAGGCGCCGTGCAGAACGACCTCTTGTCCGCGCTCTGCAATCTGTTCATGGTGCATGCTTGGGGGCTGTTGCGAGAGCTGGGCTGGAATTCACCCTCCTGGAGCGTCAGCGCCGAGTGGTTCGCATACCTGGCAGTATTCCCCTGCTGCGTACTGCTGCTGAGGCACTGGAGTATCGGCCGGGTGCTGGGGCTGTCGATGGCGCTCTGGGTGGCTTTTGTGGCCTATGTGTTTGTGGTGCACGGGGGCCAGCTTGCGGAAGTCAACACGGACGGGGCTCTGCGCATCGTGCCGGAGTTCATAGGCGGCTATGCGGTGTATCGAATCGTCAATGACCGCCCGCGGCGACGCCGAGGCCTTGCACTGATCTGCGCTGCCCTCGCGGGGCTTGCCACCGTGCTGCTGATGCCGGCAGCGCTGCCGCTGCTGTTGCCCGCCGTGCTGCTGATGATGGCCGGTCTCTATGACGGCGGCCGGTGGGTCGACAGCCTGTTCGGCAACCGCGTCATCGTCTGGCTCGGTGAAATCTCCTACTCGATCTATATGTTGCATGTGTTCGTGCTGATCGCCGCCAACCAGCTGGTGCGGCGGCTGGGTCTGGCCCCCTCGACACCGCATGCGCTGCTGATCCTGGGATCGGAATGTGCGGTTGCCATGGCGGCCGGCGCACTGGGCTACTACCTGCTCGAGTGTCCTGCGCGGGCGCGACTGACACGCATCCTGTTCAGCCGGCGTCATGACACGGTCGATACTCGCGTGACGGCAACCCTGCGCACTGGCGCGGTCAAATGAAAGCCATGAGCACTTCGACTCCCGGACGCGCTGCGTCCTATCTGCCAAATGTGCAGATCATGCGATTCGTGGCGGCGCTCATGGTTCTGCTCGGTCATCTGATGCACGAGACGGTCGATCATCGCGTGCCGTTCATGGCACCGCTGCTGGATAAATCGGGGATCGAGTGGGGTAGCGGTGTCGACATCTTCTTCGTCATCAGTGGCTTCGTGATGTATTACCTGAGCCACGAGCGATTCGGGCAACGCGGCTACCCGGCCGAGTTTCTGAGCCGCCGCCTGGTGCGGGTGGTACCTCTCTATTGGATCTTCACCTCGCTGATGCTGCTGGCCGTGTGGCTGCTGCCCGCGGTGATTCGTCACGCCGGCGCTGCGCGCTCGTTCGTGGTGTCATCGTACCTGTTCTATCCCGTGGCGCGCGCCGATGGCCTCGTCCGTCCGACCCTGGCGCTGGGCTGGACGCTGGAATACGAGATGTTTTTCTACGCCTGCTTCGCCCTGGCGCTGCTGGGCCGCCGCAGCGTTGGCGTGCTCGGTCTGGTGGGTGGATTCCTGCTGCTGGTGATCGCCGGCCCCGCCCTGCCGCGCGAGGCGACCCCGCTGGTGTTCTGGTCCAATCCGGTAATCCTGGAATTTCTGCTTGGCATGCTGGTGGCGCAGCTTTATCTCAAGGGTCTGCGCCTGAGCGCGCGCCTGCAGTGGCTGCTGATTGCGGCCGCGATCTTGCTCATGCTGCTGGCGACACCGCTGAAGTGGGAGCGGCTGTTCTGGGCCGGTGTACCGGCTTGCCTACTGGTCGCTGGTGCCGTGCTGGGGCCTTGCTGGAAAAGCCGCTGGCTCGAGCTGGGTGGCGACTCGTCTTATTCACTGTACCTGTCGCACCCGTTTACGCTCAACCTGCTGGCATTGCTCTGGACCTGGGGGCATCTGCCGCCGAGCGGCGCGGCCTATGTCCTCAGCGGCATGATTGCATGCGTGCTGGTGGGCGTGGCTATCCACCGACTGATCGAGGCGCCGCTGCTCGGACAGTTCAGGCGTCCGCGCGCGATTCCCATCAGGTCCGGTTCCGAGGCGTTCCTACACGCGCCCGCGGGCGCCGGCTACATGGCTCCGATAGCCCGCGAGCGTGTAGCGGGCCCACACGAGCTTGAGACGCGCGAAGGGTAGATTGATCCCTAGCAGCGCGACCATGGCAGCCGCGCAGTTGCGGACCAGCCGCATGGCCAGGTATGCGCGCGAATAGCGATGCAGCCGCAGCACCCGGCCGAAGCCGCGTGCGTAGCTCGCCGCCCGCCGCAGCGTGTCCTGATTTATACGCACATCGGCCTGGTCGTGATGCACCAGCAGGTCATGAAAGAAGAACCCGCGCTCACCTGAGCTCAGCGCCCGCAGCAGGAAGTCGGTCTCCTCGCCGGCTCCGAAGGGAGTGCCGGCACCGACACCGAGAGTTTCGTCGAAGCCCCCCAGTTTCAGCGCCAGCGCTCGCCTGACAAAAACCGAATTGGACGTGCCGCAATACCAGACGTTCTGCCGCGTGATCGCGGCGGACTGGCCGCTGAATTTCCCGTTGGAATCGCGCCCCCGTGCGTCGGTCGTGCGCCCGGTGACGATGGCGAACTCCGGGTACTGAGTAAAGCGCCTGCGGATGCTGGCCACAGTGTCCGGCTCGTACCAGCAGTCATCATCCGGAAATGCGAGCAGTTCGCCCCGGCTCGCGCGTATACCCACATTGCGGGCGCGCGACAGGCCCGGCACCGAGCGCAGATACTGCACGCGCAGCGCGGCGCCGGCGCGCGCGACGAAATCAGCCAGATAGCCGGGCGGATTCTGGTCGACGATGACGAGCTCGAAGCCCGAGTCGAGCTGCGCCTGCAGGGACACGAGCAACCGTTCGAGCGGCGTCGTGCGGCCAAGCGTGCAGAGGATGAGTGAAAGCTCTGTACTCATACACTCGTCCGCGTCGATGTCGCGGCG
>DASXYW010000013.1:0-11831 GCA_036502265.1 Steroidobacteraceae bacterium
CATCCGCGAGCGCGATGACCTGCATTTCCCACGGCCCCAAGCCGTGACTTTGAGCCAGCCGACCGAGCTGGGCACCCTGTATCGGCCTGAGGAGATCGCGGCCATCTGCGCGGTGGCGCACGCGCATGGGCTCAAGGTACACGTCGACGGCGCGCGTTTCGCCAACGCGATCGCGGCACTGAAAGTCAGCGCGGCGGCCCTAAGCTGGCGCGCCGGAGTCGACGTGCTGTCACTCGGCGGGACCAAGAATGGTCTTAACACCACCGAGGTGGTGGTGTTTTTCGATCGCGCACTGGCCGCGCAGTTTGATTATCGCGGCAAGCAGGCCGCGCAGCTGGCCTCCAAGATGCGTTTCCAGAGCTGCCAGTGGCAGGCGGTGCTCGAGTCGGGCGCCTGGCAGCGGCATGCGGCTCACGCCAATGCCATGGCGGGGCGGCTGGGCGCGGCGATTGCCGCGCTGCCGGGTCTTAAGCTGTCGCGACCGGTCGAGGCCAACGGCGTGTTCGTCGACTTGGAGCACGCCGTGGCCGAAGCGCTCTACGCGCGTGGCTGGCACTTCTATACGCTGACCGGCGCGGGCTATCGGCTGATGTGCTCCTGGGCGACCAGCGAGCAGGAGATCGATGCGCTGGTGGACGATCTGAAACAGGTGCTTGCCGCGCGGCGCTGAAGCGCGGCGCTACAGCCGCAGGTTCGGATCGACCTCGGCCTTCCAGGCCAGCAGGCCGCCCTCCAGCTGCCAGGCTTCATCCACACCCATGCGGCTGGCGATCGCACAGGCCTGGCGGCTGCGCACGCCGCTGCGGCACATGAACACCACGGTACCGGCGTGTGGCAGCTGCCGGCTGTGATGCTCGATGGTACTTAGCGGGATATTGATTGCGCGCATCAGGTGCGAGGAGGCGAACTCGGCCGGCTCGCGCACATCGATCAGGCTGATCGGCAGTCCGGTCGCCTTGATGCGCTGCTCCAGCTGCTGCGGCGAGATCGAGCGCACGCGCCGCAGCTCATCGACCGTGCAGAAGCCCGGCGGATCGCGCGGCGCGGTGATGGTCGGATGATCCCCGCACACGGCGCAGCCGGCGCGGCGGGTGAAACGCAATTCCTGAAAGCGCATCTCGAGCGCATCGTAGGTCAGCAGTCGGCCGACCAGCGGTTCGCCGGCGCCGGTGATCACCTTGATTGCCTCGGTGGCCTGGATCGTGCCCATGACGCCCGGCAGCACGCCGAGCACGCCCGCCTCGGCGCAGTTGGGGGTGATCGCCGCGGCCATCTCGGCGAACAGGCAGCGATAGCACGGACCGCGACCGGGAATGTAGGTCATCGCCTGGCCCTCGAAGCGATGAATCGCGGCCGACACCAGCACCTTCTTGAACAGCACGCAGGCGTCGTTGACCAGGTAGCGAGTGGCGATGCGATCGCTGCCGTCGATGATGATCTCGTATTGATCGAAGATCCTTTGCACGTTGGCCGAGTACAGCTCGGTGACGTGCGCCTCGACGCGGATCTCCGGATTTAAGGCCAGCAGCCGCGCGCGTGCGAGTTCGGCCTTCGGTAAGCCGACGCTGGCGGTGTCGTACAGCACCTGGCGCTGCAGGTTGGACTCGTCGATGCGATCGAAGTCCAAAACGCCGAGGTGCCCGACACCGCCGGCGGCCAGATACAGTGCCGCCGGGGAGCCCAATCCGCCGGTGCCGATCACCAGCACCCGGGCGGCGCGCAATTTCTCCTGGCCAGCGTGGCCGATATCGGTCAGCGACAGGTGCCGGCTATAACGACGAAGCTCATCGGCAGACAGTGCCATAGGGTCCCCACGATGCTACGCCCCATGTGACACCGCGGAATTGAAAAAATTTCAAGCACTCGCCCCATTCCGCGGCGCCAGCAGCTAGAGTGCGGGCGGCTATTTTAGGACTGCGCCCCATGTCTGCTGCGCTCCCGTCCACAGAACCGGTAGATAGCCCCACGCGGCGCCCAGTCAGCGTGCTGTGGGTGGCATTGGCGCTGCTTTGGTTTGCGCCACTGAACAGTCCGCATCTGTTCGATCCGGACGAGGGCCGATACGGCGAGATCCCACGCGAGATGGTTGCCAGCGGCGATTGGGTGACGCCGCGGCTGGATGGCATCAAATACTTCGAGAAGCCCGCGCTGGGCTACTGGGCCACGGCAGTCGCGTTCGAGCTGTTCGGACAGCACGCCTGGACGGTGCGCTTGTGGCCGGCGCTGGCCGGCTTTCTAGGGCTGCTGCTGACCGGCTGGCTTGCTCGAGCGCTGTACGGTGCGCGCGCGGCGATGCTGGCAGTGCTGGTGCAGGCGGGCGCGATGCTCTACATCGGCTTAAGCCGGATCGCAACGCTCGACATGGGCTTGAGCCTGGCGCTGCAGCTGGCGATGACGGCGCTGGTGCTGCTGGCCACGCCGGCGCAGTCGCCGGCGCGCACATCCTGGCGCTCGCCGCTGCTGCTCGGAATCGGCGTGGCGCTCGCGGTGCTGATCAAGGGCCTGGTCGGGATAGTGATTCCTGGCGCGGTGGCCGTGATCTACCTGCTGATCTATCGCGACTGGCGCTTGCTGGCGCGCGCGCAGCCATGGTGGACGCTGATCGCGCTGGCGCTGATCGGCGCGCCATGGTTCGCACTGGTGTCGGTGCGCAATCCCGAGTTCGCCCATTTCTTTTTCATCTTCCAGCACTTCGAGCGCTATCTGAACAGTGCGCAGTTCGATCGCTATCAGCCGGTGTGGTTCTTTCTGCCGATCCTGGCGCTCGGCTTCATGCCGTGGACCACGCTCCTGCCCGGCGCATTGCGACGCGGGTGGCATGCGGCGCGCCAGGGCGAGCGCGCCACGGCGATGCTGATCATCTGGGCACTGTTCATCCTGGTGTTCTTCAGCCTGTCGCAATCCAAGCTGACGCCGTACATCCTGCCGATGCTGCCGGCGCTGTGCCTGCTGACCGGCCGCGCGATCGCGGATATGCAAGCGCCTCGATTCGCTGCCCACCTGACGGCGGTGGCGATTATCGGCCTGCTGATCGCGCTTACGATCGTGCTGCTGTGGCCACTGCCGGCTATGGCGGCGGTGGTGGCGCGCGCCTCAACCAGCGCCATCCTCGGACTGACGTTGGCCTGGCTGCTGCTCGGGCTCGGCGCTGCCATCGGCGCTGTACTGGCCCGCCGCGGCATCGTGCTGGGGGCGGCGGCGGCGGTAACACTCGGCGGCCTGCTGCTGGCGCAATCGGCGCTGCTGGCCGCCGAGCAGTTGCCGCGCATGCGCTCACTGGTGACGCTGGAGCATGTGCTGCAGAAGCAGGCGCAGCCAGCCACGCGGCTGTTCTGCGTCGGCAATTTCCTGCAGCCCATCCCGTTCTATCTGCAGCGAGCGTGCACGCTGGTGGGCTATCGCGGCGAGCTGGATTTCGGTCTGCGCCAGGAACCGTGGCTCGGCATCGCCGACGTCCGCGCCCTGGTGCCGATCTGGCAGCAGCAGAGCGATGCACTGGCGATTGTGCGACCCGAGGATTACCGGCAAATGCAGGCATTGGGCGCGCCGATGCGCGTGATATACACTGGAGAATCCTTGGTCGCGGTAAGCCGACAATGAGAAGCGCGGACCTGGCGCTGATACTGACCGGCGTGCTGTTGAACGCCGCCGCGCAGCTGCTGCTGAAGGCCGGCTCGCGCGTGATCTCTGGCATCGCCGTGAGTTTCGCCAACGGCTGGACGCTGCTGGAGCGCGTGGCAGTCAGTCCGCCGATTCTGGGCGGGCTGCTGTGTTACCTGATCAGCGTGATGGTGTGGATTGTGGCGCTGTCGCGCGTCGACGTCAGCGTCGCCTATCCGATGCTGTCGATCGGCTACATCGTGAGCGCGCTGGCCGGCTGGCTGCTGTTCGCAGAGCAGCTCAGTGCGGCCCGGATGGGCGGCATTGGCATCATCATCGTCGGGGTCTGGCTGGTCGCGCGCAGCTGATGAGCAACGACTTCCTGCCCTTCACGCGTCCGACGATCGACGAAGACACCATCGCCGGCGTGGCCGCGGTGCTGCGCTCGGGCTGGATCACCAGCGGGCCGCAGGTGCGCGAATTCGAGGCGCGGCTTTCGTCCTATTTCGGCGGTCGACCGGTGCGCACGATGAGCTCGGCCACCGGTGCGCTCGAGGTCGGGCTGGCACTCGCCGGCATCGGCCGCGGCGACGAGGTCATCACCTCGGCGCTGTCGTGGGTCGCGACCGCCAACGTGATCGTGCGCGCCGGCGCGCGCCCGGTGTTCGTCGATGTCGATCCGCACAGCCGCAACATCGATCTTACCCGCATCGAGGGCGCGATCACGTCCGCGACCCGCGCGCTGCTGCCGGTGGATCTGGCCGGACTGCCGGTCGATCGAACGGTGCTCAACGATATCGCGCGTCGCCATCGCCTGCGGGTGATCGAGGACGCGGCGCAATCGATGGGCGCCAGCTGGCGGGGCGAGCGCATCGGGGCCATTGGCGATCTGGTTTCGATCAGCTTCCACGCCAACAAGAACCTGACCTGCGCCGAAGGCGGCTGCCTGGTACTGAACGATGCCGACGAGGCCCGGCGGTGCGAGCTGTGGCGGTTGCAGGGCGTCGAGCGCTTTGCCGACGGCGACTACGACGCCACGCTCGCGGGCGGCAAGCACAATCTGACCGACGTCGCGGCGCGCATTGGACTGGGCCAGCTGGCGCGCCTGGACGAGTTCAACGCTCGCCGGCGGGCGCTGGCGCGGCGCTATTTCGCGCTGTTCGATCGCTCGCTCGGCTGCGAGCTGCCGCTCGAGGATTTCAGCAACAGCAACTGGCACATGTTTCAGCTGGTACTGCCGGTGCACATCGATCGCGGCGATTTCATCGCCCAGATGCACGCCGCCGGTATCGGTGTCGGTGTGCACTATCCGGCAATTCATCTGCTGACGCTGTATCGGGACATGGGCTTCAAGCCCGGGGATTTTCCAGTAGCCGAGCACGTCGGCCGCGGCATTGCGACGCTGCCGCTGTTTCCAGCGATGCGCGATCAGGATGTAGATCGAGTGTGCGAGCAGACCGCGCGCATCATCAAGACGCTCGGCGCACGCACCGCGACCGCTACGTCCGCCGGCGCCGGTGCGGCGCTCGCGTCGGGTCGCTGACGGCGCGCGCCATGACTGCTGCCGCGGTCGATGTCAGCGTCGTCATTCCCGTGTACAACGAGCAAGAAGTGCTGCCGGCGCTGTTCGCGCGGCTCTATCCAGCGCTCGACGCGCTGGCAAGACCCTACGAGATCGTATTCGTCAACGACGGCAGCCGCGATCGCTCCGCGGCGCTGCTCACGCAGCAGTTCGAAGCGCGGCCGGATGTCACGCGGGTGGTACTTTTCGCCGGCAACTTCGGCCAGCATCGGGCGATCCTGGCCGGCTTCGCCCACGCACGCGGCCGGCAGCTGATCACGCTGGATGCCGACCTGCAGAATCCGCCGGAGGAGATCGGTCGGGTTCTGGCCGAGCTCGACGCCGGTCACGACTACGTCGGCACCATACGCATCGAGCGCCAGGACCTGGCTTGGCGTCGACATACTTCGCGGCTGATGAACGCGATTCGCGAGCGCACCACGCGCGTCAAGATCACCGATCAGGGCTGCATGTTTCGCGGCTACGGCCGCGGCGTAGTGGACGCGGTCAATCAGTGTTCCGAGTACAACACCTTCGTTCCGGCGCTGGCATATACCTTCTCGATGAATCCGACCGAGATCCGCGTGGCGCACGAGGACCGCGGTGCCGGCCAGTCGAAGTATTCGTTGTTCAGCCTGATGCGGCTCAACTTCGATCTGATGACCGGCTTTTCGACCGCACCGATGCGAATGTTTTCCGGCATTGGCATCGCGATCGCGGTGCTGTCGGTGCTGTTCGTGTGCTACCTGGCGGTGCGCCGCCTGGTGGTAGGACCCGAGGCCGAGGGCGTATTCACGCTGTTCGCGATCGCCTTCTTCCTGCTGGGCGTGGCGCTGTTCGGTGTCGGCCTGCTGGGCGAATATGTGGGCCGCATCTACGACGAAGTGCGGCGCAGACCGCGCTACATCGTCGGCACGGTGCTGGAGCGGCTCGAGGATCACACGTGAGCGCCGCGGCCGCGAGTGCCCGGCCGCGCGCCGCGCGGGCCGTGGTATTCGCCTACCACGATGTCGGCGTGCGCTGTCTGCGTACGCTGCTAGCGCACGGCGTCGAGGTGCCGCTGGTGTTCACCCACCGAGACGCAGCCGGTGAGAGCATCTGGTTCGACAGCGTGGCGCGCCACGCCCGCTGGCACGCGATCGACGTCCTGACACCCGAGGATCCCAATACGCCCGAGCTGATCAAACGCGTGCGCGCGCTGCAGCCGGACTTCCTGTTCTCCTTTTATTACCGCGCGCTGCTCGGTGCCGAGTTGCTCGGCTGCGCAGCGCGCGGCGCCTTCAACATGCATGGCTCGCTGCTGCCGAAATATCGCGGCCGGGTCCCGATCAACTGGGCGGTGCTGCACGGTGAGCGCGAGAGCGGGGCCACGCTGCACGCGATGGTCGCCAAGGTGGACGCCGGCGACATCGTCGACCAGCAGGCGGTACCGATCCTGCCCGACGACACCGCCGTCGAGGTGTTCCGCAAGGTGGCGGTGGCGGCGGAGCTGGTGCTGCAGCGCTGCCTGCCCGGACTGATCGATGGCAACGCGCCCCTGAAGCCGCAGGATCCGGCCGCCGCCAGTTACTTCGGCCGGCGCACGGCGCGTGACGGTGCGATCGACTGGCGGCGCGGTGTGCAGGCGGTCCACAACCTGGTGCGCGCGGTGGCGCCGCCCTATCCGGGGGCCTACAGCCGGGCTCAGGAGCTGCCGCTTCGCATCCTGCGTTCACTGCCGGACTCGCCCGAACTGCGCTCGGCAGACCCGGTGCTGCGCTGGCAGGCCGGCGAGGTGTACGCACTGTGCCACGATGGGGCACTGAAACTGCTCGAGTTCGAACTTGACGGCGGCATCGCCGATGCGGGTGCGTTTCATCGCCGTTTCGGCGAGCGCGCGCTGGCGCTTACGCCGGTGATGGGGGATCGTCAGTGAAGAAGATACTGATCTTGGGCGTCAACGGCTTCATTGGCCACCACCTGTCGACCCGCATCCTGGAGACCACCGACTGGCGCGTGTTCGGCATGGACATGTACAGCGATCGCATCGCGCCTTTGCTCGCCAATCCGCGGCTGCAATTTTTCGAGGGCGATATCACCATCAATCGCGAGTGGATTGAATATCACGTCAAGAAGTGCGACCTGGTATTGCCCCTGGTGGCGATCGCCACTCCGGCGATCTACGTGCGCGAGCCGCTGCGGGTATTCGAGCTCGATTTCGAGGCCAACCTGTGGGTCGTGCGCCTGTGCGTCAAGCATCGCAAGCGCGTGCTATTCCCTTCGACCTCCGAGGTCTACGGTATGTGTCGCGACCGCGAATTCGACCCGTATGCCTCGGAGCTTGTTTACGGACCGATCGACAAGCCGCGCTGGATCTATGCCTGTTCCAAGCAGTTGCTGGATCGCGTGATCCATGCCTACGGCATGCGCGAGGAGCTCGACTACACGCTGTTTCGACCATTCAACTGGATCGGGTCCGGCCTGGACAATATGCATGCCGCCAAGGAGGGCAGTTCGCGCGTCATCACGCAGTTCCTCGGCCACATCATGCGCGGTGAGCAGGTGCAGCTGGTGGATGGCGGTCATCAGCGTCGCTGCTTCACCGGCATCAGCGACGGCATCGACGCGCTGATGAAGATGATCGACAACGCCGGCGGGCGCGCCAGCCGCAAGATCTTCAACGTCGGCAATCCGGCCAACAGCCTGTCGGTGCGCGAGCTGGCGCAGGAGATGTTGCGCGTGGCGGCGACCTATCCGGAGTACCAGGCCAATGCCGCCAAGGTGCGGTTGGTGGATACCACCGCCGCCGAGTACTACGGCAAGGGTTATCAGGACGTGGAGAATCGGGTGCCGAACATCGACAACACCCGCGCCGAGCTCGACTGGTCGCCGCGCGTCGGCATGCCGCAGGCATTGCAGCAGATCTTCGATGCGTATCGCGGCGAGATCGGCCAGGCCGCAAAGCTGCTCGACTAGCGACGCTACCGGAGCGCGCGCGGTGCAGCTGGCACTCAAGGTCGACGTCGATACGCTGCGCGGGACGCGTCAGGGCGTGCCGGCGCTGGTGCAGCTGCTGCGCGATGTCGGGGCCGGCGCCACCTTTCTTTTCAGTCTCGGCCCGGATCACACCGGCCGCGCGCTGCGCCGGGTATTGCGGCCCGGGTTCTTCGATTTCGCGCGCAAGGTATCGCGCACCTCGGTGCTCGAGCACTACGGGCTGCGCACGCTGCTGTACGGTACGCTGCTGCCAGGGCCGGACATCGGCCGGCGCGCCGGCGATGTCATGCGACAGGTGCGCGATGCCGGCTTCGAGGTCGGGGTGCACTGCTTCGATCACACCACCTGGCAGGACTTCGTCGGCCAGCGTGATGACGACTGGACGCGCGATCAGATGCAGCGTGCCATCGACCGTTTTCGCGAGGTGTTCGGCGTAGCGCCCGAGGTGCACGGGGCCGCCGGTTGGCAGATGAACAGCGCCGCGCTGGAGCTGGAACCGGATCTGGGATTCATCTACGCCTCC
The DNA here is from genome assembly GCA_036502265.1 of Steroidobacteraceae bacterium. Taxonomy (GTDB): domain Bacteria; phylum Pseudomonadota; class Gammaproteobacteria; order Steroidobacterales; family Steroidobacteraceae; genus FEN-1191. The sequence continues at coordinate 8,661 of DASXYW010000013.1, forward strand.
GATACGCGCGGCGAGTGCCCGTTCGTGCCGCTGCTGCCGGAACGGCGCATCGCGGCGATGGTGGCGCTGCAAAGCGCGCGCCGCAGCGCCTGTCCGCAGCTGCCGACCACGCTACCGACACTGGACGAGCTGATCGGCGTTGACGGCGTGACGGCGCAGAACGTTCACGACGTGGTGCTTGAACGCACCCGCGATCTGCGGGAAGGCCACGTTTTCACGCTGCATGCCGAACTGGAGGGCATGCGTCTGCGGCCGGTATTCACGCGACTGCTCGAGGGCTGGCAGCGCCAGGGCTACCAGCTGGTATCGATGCGAACCCTGCTGGCGGGACTGAACGTGGAGCAGCTGCCCGCAGGCCGCGTGCTGTCAGGCCCGGTCGCCGGCCGCGCCGGCACCCTCGCGGTGCAAGCGACCGCCGACTTCTAGTATTATTTTCGCCCTGAAAATCGCGGCCTTTTAAGGATAAGGGGTAGTCATGGCAACGGCGCCATCCGCCGGCGGCAAGGTTTTCCCGAACGCCAAGGCTGCGCTGGCGGACATTGTGCGCGACGGCATGTCCATCATGTCCGGCGGCTTTGGGTTGTGCGGGATTCCGGAACACTTGATCGCTGCGCTGCGCGAGCTGGGGGTCAAGGGGCTGACTGTGATCTCCAACAATGCCGGCACCGACGAGCAGGGGCTCGGGCTTTTGCTCAAGCAACACCAGATCCGCAAGATGATTTCGTCGTATGTCGGCGAGAACAAGGAATTCGAGCGCCAGTACCTGCACGGCGAGCTCGAGATCGAATTCAATCCGCAAGGCACGCTGGCCGAGCGCATCCGCGCCGGCGGCGCCGGCATCTACGGCTTTTACACCCGAACCGGCGCCGGCACCCAGGTCGCCGCCGGCAAGGAAACGCGGGTGGTGGGCGATGACACCTACGTGCTCGAGACCGGACTGGTCGCCGACGTCGCAATCGTCAAGGCGTGGAAAGGCGATCGCGAGGGCAACCTGGTGTTTCGCAAGACTGCGCGCAACTTCAATCCGGTGATGGCGACCGCGGGGCGCATCACCGTGGCCGAAGTGGAACAGCTGGTCGAGGTCGGCAAGCTCGACCCCAATCAGATCCACACCCCGGGGATTTTCGTGCAACGCATCCTGCAGGGCACGAATTACCGCAAACCGATCGAACAGCGCACCGTGCGCAAGCGAGACAAGCATGCCGTGGTCGCGTGAGCAGCTGGCCGAGCGTGCCGCCCGCGAGCTACACGAGGGCTTCTACGTCAATCTGGGCATCGGCATTCCGACACTCGTGGGCAACTACATTCCGCCGGGCATGAAGGTCGTGCTGCAATCCGAGAACGGCATGCTCGGCATGGGTCCGTTCCCGTTCGAGGGTGACGAGGATGCTGACCTGATCAATGCCGGCAAGCAGACCATCACCGAACTGCCGGTATCCTCGTATTTCTCCTCGGCCGACAGCTTCGGCATGATTCGCGGCGGTCACATCGATCTGTCGGTGCTCGGCGGCATGGAAGTCTCGGAGCGCGGCGACCTGGCCAACTGGATGGTGCCGGGCAAGGTGGTCAAGGGTATGGGTGGGGCGATGGATCTGGTAGCCGGAGTGCGGCGCGTGATTGTGCTGATGGAGCACGTGGCGCGCGACGGTTCGCCCAAGTTCAAGGCCAGTTGCGATCTGCCGCTGACCGGCGCCGGGGTAGTGGACATGCTGATCACCGACCTGGCGGTGTTCAACCGTCGCGACCGTCACTCGGGCTTCGAGCTGGTGGAGCTTGCTCCAGGGGTGACCGAAGCCGACGTGCGCGCCAAGTCGACGGCGAAATTTCAGGCGGCGCCGCGCTCGTAGCGCTTGAAACGACGAGCCAGCGATCGCACTGAACGCCCATGCCCGAAGAGATCTTCATTGTAGCGGCGCGGCGCACGCCCATCGGCGCCTTCCAAGGGACCCTGAGCGGCGCCACCGCACCGCAGCTCGGCGCCACCGCGGTGCGCGCCGCACTGGCCGACAGCCGGGCGCCGGCCGACCAGGTCGACAGCGTCATCCTCGGATGCGTGCTGCCCGCGGGCCTGGGCCAGGCGCCCGCGCGGCAGGCGGCGATCAGCGCCGGGTTGCCGTCATCGGTACCCGCGATGACGCTCAACAAGGTCTGCGGGTCCGGGATGGCCAGCGCGATGCTCGGCTGCGATGCGATTCGCGCCGGCTCGGCCCGCATCGTGATCGCCGGCGGCTTCGAGTCCATGACCAATGCACCCTATCTGCTGCCGAAGGCACGAGCGGGCTATCGCATGGGGCACGGCGAGATCCTGGACCACATGTTCTATGACGGCCTGCAAAATCCCTACGACAACCAGATGATGGGCCACTTCGCCGATGCCACCGCGCGCCAATATCAATTCAGCCGTGCCGATCAGGATGCCTATGCCGCCGAATCGGTGCGGCGCGCGCAGGCCGCGGTTGCCGGCGGCGCGTTCAGCGCCGAAATCACGCCGGTGACGGTCAAGGGACGCAAGGGCGATCAGGTGGTCGAGCGCGACGAGCCGCCGGGCAACTGCGATGTCGCCAAGATTGCCAATCTGAAGCCCGCCTTCGGCAAGGACGGCAGCGTGACCGCCGCGAGTTCTTCCTCGATCGCCGATGGCGCCGCGGCCCTGGTGCTGATGAGTGCCTCGGCGGCGCGGACCGCCAGCGCCACGCCGCTGGCGCGCGTGATCGCCTACGCCGGGCATGCGCAGGCGCCCGAATGGTTCACCACCGCACCGGTCGGCGCGATCAGGAAGGTCCTGGCCGTGACCGGATGGAACGCTGCGCAGGTCGACCTGTACGAGATCAACGAAGCGTTCGCGGTGGTGACGATGGCCGCGATGCGCGACGTGGGCCTGACGCACGCGCAGGTCAATATCAACGGCGGGGCGTGTGCGCTGGGTCATCCAATCGGCGCCACCGGCGCGCGCATTGTCGTAACGCTGGTCCACGCATTGAGGGCCCGGGGCCTGCGGCGCGGCATTGCCTCGCTGTGCATCGGGGGCGGCGAAGCGACCGCCATCGCGATCGAGGCCGGGTAGCCGCTTACCGCCTGTTTGGCGAGGATCGACCCAGAACGACGCTAGATACCCGCATGTTCAACGGCGATCGCCCAGCGGCCGGCGATCATCGCGACCACATTGCCGGT
>DASXYW010000014.1:0-29607 GCA_036502265.1 Steroidobacteraceae bacterium
CGACACGAGGCCGCCAGCACCAGTGGCGATCCGGCCTCGCATTCCAGCGATGCGCCGAGCGGCGCGCCCGCCCCGGCGGTTGCCGCTCCGACACCGGTCATCGCCCCGACACCTTCGCCGACGTCGGCCCCCGCCCCTGCGCCTTCTACGCCGCCGCCCGCAACCACGCCTGCCGCGACACCTGCGCCGCCGGCACCGGCGCCATCCTCGGGTGCCGTGAGTGGCGATGCCACGACATCGAGCAGCGGTACGACCGCGTCGGCCTCGATGGCGGCGACAGCCGCCGGCAGCTCACCGAACTGAAGCCGCCGGCGGTTCGGCGCGCCGCATCAGTACGATCGAGATGCCACCCAGCGTCGCGCAGCTGGCCAGCATCAACCGCAGCGTGATGCTCTCGGACATCAATGCCAGGCCGCCGAGCGCGGCGATCACCGGCACGGAAAGTTGCACCGCCGCGGCGCTGATCGCGCTTAAATATTTCTGCGCCTCATACCACGCCACGTAGCCAAGGCCCGAGGCCAGGGAACCCGAACCGGCGGCCAGAGCCAATCCGGCCATGCTCCAATGCCGCTGGCCGGCGAACAGCACGCACAGAACAATCACCGCCGGCACCAGATAGAAGAAATTGTTGGCGGTGATCTCCAGCGGATCGCCAGCGCCGCGACCGAGTAGCGAATACACTCCCCAGGCGAGGCCCGCGACGCCCATCATCAGCGCACCGATCGGGTTAGGCGCGCTCACCCCCGGCGCCACCAGCACCGTCAGGCCGATGATCGCGAGCACGAAGCCGCATTGGCCCACCAGCGAGAACGATTCTCCCTGACGCAGGGCCATGCCAATCATGGTCAACTGCGCGGCTCCGAACAGGATCAGCGCTCCGGTGCCGGCGCCGAGGCTGCGGTACGCAAACGAAAACGTAATCAGGTAGGCCAGCATCGCCGCCGCGCCATGCCAACTGCTGCGGCGCCAACCGCGCGCACGCCAGCGCGGTAGCAGAATCAGAGCCAGGGTGATCGCGGCGGTCAGGACTCGGACAGCGGCAAAACTCGCGGGATCGATCAGCTGATCATCCAGGGCCAGTCGACAAAGTACCGAATTGGCTGCGAAGGCCCCCATCGCGGCCACCGTCAGGGCAATGGCACGCGGTGCGGCGGCGCGTAACGGTGCGCGCGTGGTCACCAGTGTGCCGCGGCGCGATCGAGCGAGGTCAAGGTCAGGTACCCCGCCAGCGTCAGCATGAACAACACGCATACCGCCGCGTGCAGCCGGCGATTGTGCGACACCAGGCCGAGCACCGCGCACAGTAGCATCGCCGACAAAAATATCAGGTAGTGGTTCGGCACGTCGCGCAGATGCGCGACCCCTTTACCCAAGGTTTCCGGAATATCGATCACCAGCGCCAGCACCAGCAGGCCGAAAAACCAGCTCTTATTGGCGAAGAAATAGGCCTCGCAATCCAGATCCTCGGCGAAATCCGGCGGATACAGCATCGAGGCCAGCATGAACATGACGCTGGCATATCCCGCAATGAACAAATACCACTCGATGGTCCAGCTTCGCAGGGCATTCCACGACGACATGCCCCACCACAGTGCCAACACGTACAGCAGCGTATTGAAGGTCCAAACGATGTGCACCCAGTAGGGCTTGGCGGTGCGCCGCAGGTGGATGACCTTGGCCAGACCGCGCAGCAAATGGGTAAGCGCCAGTCCGAGAATGACCGAGATCAGGACCCCGAGATATTCGAACATGCACTGCGTCTCCCTGTCGTCGCACAATCGCCGCTGCCAGCGGCGTCCTACGATCGCCGCCTAGGATACTCGACAGTCGCGCAGGACGAATCGGCCTAGCGTGTCCAGATCCACGCGGGAGATTTATCCATGAAAGCAGCTGTCATTCATTCCTTCGGTCCACCTGAAGTCATTCAAACCGAGGAGATCGCGATCCCCAGCCCCGGCGAGGACGAGGTGCTGGTGCGGGTGCGCGCCGTCAGCGTCAATCCGGTCGACTACAAGGTGCGCTCCGGACACTACCCGGCGGTCAAGGAGGACCGGCTGCCCCTCACGCTCGGGCGCGACGTCGCCGGCACGGTGGAACGATGCGGCAAGGCCGCACGGCAATTCAAGCCCGGCGATTCGGTGTATGCGATGCTGGATCGTGATCACGGCGGCTACGCCGAATACGTCATCGTCAAGGAGCGCGACCTTGCCGCCAAGCCGGAGCGGCTCGACTACACCGAGGCGGCTGCGGTTCCGCTCGCCGCCATGACGGCGTGGCAGGGACTGTTCGATCACGGCCAGCTCAAGTCCGGGCAGCGAGTCCTGATTCACGGAGGGGCCGGCGGCGTCGGACATTTTGCAATTCAATTCGCCAAGGCCAAAGGCGCGACCGTCGCCACCACCGTGTCGAAGGACGACGTCGATTTCGCACGCGAGCTGGGCGCGGATCAGGCCATCGACTACACCAGTGAGCGCTTCGAGGATTCTGTTCAGGACATCGATCTGGTGTTCGATCTGGTCGCCGGCGAGACGCAGGATCGCTCATGGGCGGTCATCAAGCACGGCGGCACCATGATCTCGACGCTCGCCAAGCCGTCCGATGAGAAAGCCCGCGATCACGGCGCACGCGCCCAAAACTATCAGGCGCAACCCAACGCCGATGAGCTCAAGCAGATCACCACACTGATCGATCAAGGCAAGGTGAAGCCGCACATACAGGCGGTATTCCCGTTCACCGAAATCCCCGAGGCGCAGCAGCACCTCGAGCACAGTCACGTGCAGGGCAAGATCGTGGTCGAGCTCAGGTGACCAGGTGCTGCGGCTTGCCGGCGATGAAGGCTTCGACGTTGTCGATGAGCTGATCGGCCAGGAACTGCATCGCGCCATCGCTGGCCCAGGCCACGTGCGGCGTCACGATCAGGTTCGGTAGCCGCAGGTCCAGAAGCGGATTGCCCTCCTTGGGCGGCTCCTTCGTCAGCACGTCGAAGCCCGCCCCGGCGATCAGGTTTTCCTTCAACGCCTGCACCAGCGCCTGCTCGTCGACCAAGCCGCCGCGCGCGGCGTTGATCAGGATCGCGCTGCGCTTCATCTTGCGCAGCTCGTTGATGCCGATCATGTTGCGCGATTCCGGCGTCAGCGGCGCATGCATCGTGATGACGTCGCTGGTCCTGAGAACCTCATCCAGCGGCGTGAATTCGACTGCGGGCGCCTTTGGGGGCGGATGATCGGCGAACAGCACCTTCATTCCAAAGGCGCGGCCGATGTTGGCGGTGGCCTGACCGAGTGCGCCCTCGCCGATGAGGCCGAGGGTGGCGCCGTGCAGGTCGCGGATTGGGTGATCAAAGAAACAGAACTGGTCCACCTGTCCCCAGCGTCCGCGCACCACGTCTTCTCGATACGCCAGCAGATTGCGCCGCAGCGCCAGTATCAGCGCGAAGGTGTGCTCGGGAACGGTGTGCACGGCGTAGTTGCGGATGTTGGCGACCGCAATCTGATGCGCTTTGCAGTAGTCGATATCGACGACGTCGTAGCCGGTGGCCGCGACCGCGATCATCTTGAGGGTCGGCACCTGCTGCAGCGCTGCGGCGCGCAGCGGCACCTTGTTGGTGATCGCAACCGTCGCGCCTCGCAGCCGCGCGGGCACGTCGGTGGCTTGACTGCCAGGATATTCCTGCCAGGCATGGGCAAACGACGGCCGTCGGACATTGGCCTTCAGGCTGTCACGATCCAGGAACACCACCCGGTGCTGCACAGGCGCCCTCCTCGTCCGGCTCGCGCCGAGATCTTCAGCCGGTGATCGATCCGCTGGTGTGCGCTTCGGCGAACTGCTCTTGTTTGCTGACTTTCTTCTTCGGCACCGGGTCGTGCGCGCGCCAGTAGTTGGATGCGGCCGCAACACCGCTGCCCGGTGTGACTTTGATACCCACGTCGAGCATCGCCATTTCCGAACCAGCCAGCGCACCCATCAGCATCAGCTCGTTCAGATCGCCCAGATGACCGATCCGGAACAGCTTGCCCGCGACCTTGGACAGTCCGGCTCCGAGCGCCAGGTTATAGCGACGGAATGCCACGTCGATGACATGCGCGCCGTTGAAGCCTTCCGGCACCAGCACCGCGCTGACGGTGTCCGAGTACCACCTCGGCGCCTTCGCGCACAGCTTCAACTTCCAGCCTTCGGTCACGGCGGCACGCACACCCGAGGCCAGATAGTTGTGCCGGTGATGAATGTTCTCGAGGCCTTCCTCCTCGATGATATCGAGCGCCTCACGCAACCCGTACAGCATCGGCAGCGCGGGGGTATACGGGAAGTAGCCCGTGGCGTTGGCTTTGATCATGTCGCCGAGGTCGAAGTAGCAGCGTTTCGACTTGGCGCCCTCGAGCGACGCCAGCGCCTTCTTGCTGACGCCGAGGAATGACAGGCCGGCCGGCAGCATGAACCCCTTCTGCGAACCGCTCACGGTGAGATCCACGCCCCACTCGTCCATGCGAAAGTCGATACTGCCGAGCGAGCTCACGGTGTCCACGTACAGCATCGCGGGATGCTTCAGGCTGTCGAGCACCTTGCGCACGCCGGCGATGTCGCTGGTGACCCCGGTGGAGGTCTCGTTGTGGCAGGCGAGCACGGCCTTGATCTTGTGCTCCTTGTCCGCCTTCAACACCTGTTCGTAGCGATCCAGCGGGACGCCCTCGCCCCACTCGACGTCGAGCACTTCGACGTCGTAGCCCAGGCGCTTGGCCATGTCGATCCACAGGTAGCAGAACTGACCAAAATTGCAGGCCAGGACTTTGTCGCCAGGCGATAGCGTATTGGTCAGCGCGGCTTCCCACGCACCGGTCCCCGACGACGGAAAAATGAATACCTGACCGCTCGTGGTCTTGAATACCTTCTTCAGATCACGCAGCAGCCCGGAGGACAGTTCCGGAAATTTGGTCGAGCGGTGATCTTCCATTGACACGACCATCGCTCGCTGTACGCGCTCGGGCACGTTAGTCGGACCGGGGACGAATAGAAAATTACGGCCTGCTATGCGGGATCCCATCGCAGCGCTCCTGTGGCGGTTGCATCTCGTATGTAGCAGTCCTTTATACACACACCGCGCCGGTCGCGGCAACGCGAGCCGCTCCGCTGGGACAGAATTGGCACGCTGACGGTACGTTCACGCTAACATGCATCGACCGGAGGGAATTGCCGAACGTGGGTCCACGCGCCGCCGCTGTCGCGACCGTCCGCATCGACGAACCGCACGTGCGGGTCACCGAGTACCGCTTTGAGCCGGGAGCCCAGACCGGCTGGCATCGGCATGCCTACGATTATGTCGTGGTGCCGCTGCTCGACGGTCAGCTGCTGCTCGAGCGCCCGGATGGCAGTTCGCACACCGCCGATCTGAAGCGCCATATTCCCTATGAACGGCGCGCCGGGGTCGAGCACAACGTCATCAACCCCAATGCATTCGAATTTGCGTTCCTGGAGATCGAGCTGCTGCGTTGATGCCGGCTCAGGGTACGACCGCGGCCTCGGCGAGCACGCGGATGCCGGCGATATTGGCGAGCAGCGGCTGCGGAATGTCGTGTCGGGCGGCCAGATAGTCGGGGGCGTTGTACGAAAGCCAGACCACCCCGGCGCCGTCTTCCCACGCCAGTGCCTTGAGCGGCAAATCGAGCCCGGAGCGCGGGGCGGCCTGAAGAATGGGCGTGCCGGCCTTCGGATTTCCAAAGATCAACATCTGCATTGGTCGCATCGTCAACCCGGCGCGCTGCGCGTCGCCGCTGAAATCGATGCGCGCGAATACAGTGAGACCCCGCTGAGTTGCCAGTGCATTCAAGTGGTCGATCGTTTGCACGACCGATCGCGGACTGCGCAGATCGACGACGCCCGATGGGGACGGGCCGGCCGGGTTCATTGCGGTCTTTGCGCCTGCCGCGCCGCGCGAAACGGACTGTCGTTGTACCAGGTCGGCCACTGGTCGCTGTCGGCGAGACTGCGCCCGGTCAGGTACATCAGTTGCACCTGCTGTTGCAAGCCCGACAGGTCCCATCCGGGTTCGTAGACGTCGGCGGGCCTGTGATAACGCTCGCGCACGTAGGCGGCGCGCTGCTGGGCGCCCCAACCGTCCGGTCGGCCGACATAGTCGGTGCCACTGTCGATGCTGAGCGCCGGGACGCCCAGCTTGGCAAATTCGAAATGGTCGGCGCGGTAGTAGTAGCCCTTTTCCGGTTCGGCATCGGGCAGGACTTTCATTCCCAGCTGCTGAGCCGAGCGCTGCAGCTGATCGTCGAGCGTCGACATAAACTGGCCACGGACGGTCTGGTCAGTGGATTTGCCGTACATGTTCATCGCGTCCATGTTCAGTTCGGCGACCGTATCGCGCAGCGGGAACAGCGGATGGACGGCATAGTAGGCGGATCCCAGAAGGCCCTGTTCCTCCGAGGTCGTGGCGATGAACAGCACGCTGCGCGCCGGTGCGAGCCGATCGCGGCCATAGACGCGGGCAAGTTCGAGCAGCGCGGCGATGCCCGAGCCGTTGTCTACGGCGCCGTGAAAGATCTGCGGCTTGCCGTCAGGCCCGGGCTTGGTGCCAAAGTGATCCCAGTGCGCGCTGTAGATCACCACCTGACCGGGATGACGGGTACCCGCCACCAGGCCGATCACATTGTGACTGACGATCTGGTGCACCTGACTGTGCAGCGTCACACTCGCCGACAGGTTCAGCGCCACGGCCTTGAATCCGCTCTGGCACGCCGCGCGTGTCAATTCGTCCAGGTTCTGATGCGTGGCCGCCAGCAGCTTGCCGGCCGCCTCGTGCGACAACCAACCCTGCACCAGCGGCTGGTAGGCACCGGACGGCGGCAGATCCTCGCGCGCTCCGGTGAAGCTGTTGTGGATGACCTCCCAGCCGTAACCGGCGGGACCGGTGTCGTGCACGATCAGGATCGCCGCTGCGCCTTGCCGCGCGGCCTCTTCGTTCTTGTAGGTCCAGCGTCCGTAATAGGTCATCGCCTTGCCGCGAAACACCTTCGGATCGTAGTAGCCCGGATCGTTCACTAGCACCACCACGGTCTTGCCCTTCACATCCAGCCCCGCGTAGTCGTTCCAGTGGTACTCGGGGGCGACGATGCCGAAGCCGGCGAACACCACCGGACTGTTCTTGAGCGAGATGTCGCTTTCGGCTCGCGGCGTCGAAACCACCTGGTCTGATCCGTAGGCCAGCGTCAGCGGTGTGCCACCCGAGATGGTCAATGCCGGATCGCCCTCGCCAATGATCTGCACCAGCGGCACCTCCTGCAGGTAGCTGCCCTTGTCGGCCGGGCGCAATCCGTACTCCTTGTAGCGCGCCGCGATGTAACTCGTGGTCAGCTCTTCTCCCTTGGTGGCGGGTGCGCGCCCGCCGTAGGCGTCCGAGGACAGCGTCTTGATGGTGGAGCGCAGGTTGGCGACATCGATCGCCGGGGGCTCCAGCGCGTGGGCGTTGGCCAGCCAGGCAGCGATCGCCAACGAGGTGACTCTATATACGTATGCACGCATGACTGGCCTCTAGATGACGCGGGTATTCATCTGCCTCGAAATGTATTCGGCTTGACGCAGCGCCAGCGCTACGATCGTCAAGGTCGGATTCGCTGACGTGGCAGTGCTCATCGCACTGCCATCCGACACGAAAAGGTTCGCGATATCGTGCGTCTGGCCGTGCGCATTGATCACCCCGTCCTTCGGATCACGGCTCATGCGTGCGGCGCACATGTTGTGGGTCGCGGGTGTCTGGCGCGAGGTCACCGTTTTGATCGCGCCGGCAGCCTTGAACAGTGCTGCGGCGCGCTGCTGCGCATGGCCGCGCATCGCCGCGTTGTTCGGGTGATCATCGACATGAATATTGGCCACCGGCAGTCCGAACTGGTCCTTGACGTCCGGATTGAGCGTGATGCGGTTGGTCGATCGGGTCAGGTCCTCACCGTTGATGAAGATGCCGGCCATGCTGCGGTAGTGATCCATCACGAACCCGAGCTCGCGTCCCCATAAGGTCTGCGGGAATCCCGCAATCGCGATGCTCGGCAGATCCAGCGCCGCCATCTCCAGATGATAGCCACCGACAAAGCCACGCTTCGGATCGTTTTTGGTTTCATCCAGAATGATTCCGGCAAGTGTCGCGCCGCGCCAGAATTCGATCGGCTGCTCGAACACACCCCAGACGAAACCGCCGGTATGGTGGCAGAAATTACGACCGACCTGATCGCTCGAGTTCGCCAGCCCGTGCGGATAACGCGCCGACTCGGACAGCAGCAGCAACCGCGAGGTCTCGACCGAATTGCAGGCCACGCAGATGACACGGGCCTTCTGGCGCTGTTTCTGGCCGGACGGATCGCGATAGATGACCGCCGTCACCTTGCCGTCATCGCCATGTTCGATGCGCACTGCACGGCACTCGGACCGCAGGTCCAGGTTTCCGGTCGCCTCGGCACGCGGGATCTCGGTGTACAGCGTGCTCCACTTCGCTCCGGTCTTGCAGCCCTGGACACAGAACCCCTGCTGGATGCAAACGCCGCGACCGTCGGCCGGACGCGAATTGATCGCCATGAAGCCGGTGTGCATCTGACTGTAGCCCACGCGCCGGGCGCCGTTGTAGAACACCTTGAAATGGTTTGATGCCGGCAATCCGGGGTTGCCGTTGCGGCGCGTCACCACCATGCGCTGTTCGGCCAGCTCGTAGTAGTGCAGCAGTTCCTGATAATTCAGCGGCCAGTCGATCAGCGATGCGCCCTCGACGGCGCCATAGGTCGTGCGCGCTCGAAGTTCCCACTCCTGCGCACGCAGTGCTGCGGCGGTCCAGTGGACGGTCGTGCCGCCGACGGTCTTGGCGGTCCACGACGGCAACAGCGGATAGTCCTCCACCACCGTCGAGGTTCCCGACTGGGTGCGCGGCTCGAGCCAGGTGAGCTGCGCGAACGCCTCGCCGGGCACCTGCGAGAAGCTCGCGAGCGTGAGCCGCGGCCCGGCCTCCAGCAATACGACTTTGATTCCACGGCGCGTCAGCTCGTGCGCCAGGGTTCCGCCGCCGGCACCCGAACCGACGATCACCACCGCACCGGAATCGTCGTGTGCGATCGTTGCCATGATCAGCTCTCGGCGCCGTAGACCGGCCCGCTGTCCGACAGCGGTACTTCGGGAAGCCATCGCAGATCGTTGAAGCCGCGGTGCAGGTAGCCGCCTTTCGAGAACGCTTCACCCTCGTAGCCGAAGTAGGCGTAAACCAGCGGTGAGGCGTAGAGAGTGGACAGCGTGGCCGCGCGTACCGCTTTGAAGAATGGCGTCGACTCGCGTGCCTGCAGCGCCGCGACGCGTTCGGTTTCGGGGGCTTTGACGAAATCGGCGCCCAGTGCGGTCACGCCCTGTCGCAGCAACTCGAGTGTCGCGGCATCATGTTCGGCGTTGACATCCAGCGCACCCACCACCAGCGCATAGGGCGCATCGTCGAGCTGGTCGTGCGGGGCGATAGTGCGGGCGACGGCCAGCAGTACCGCGCCCTCTTCGCTGCTGAGCGTCTGCAGATCCAACGCCCAGGCCCGGCTCGGCGCCAATAGTGCCACGGGACTGCCGGCTGCCAGCAACCCTGTCAGCATGCCCGTGGCGCCAATGAATTCGCGCCGTCCCATCCTCGCATTGGCTGTCATGTCCACTCGCCCCTTCGCCGGCGGGCAATTTAGATCAGACGCACGTTGCGGTCCACCGTTTGCGCAAATACGGTGCACAATAGGCCGCGCGGCTGCAGCCGCAACGACGAGGTTCACGTGAGAACATTTGCCCTGCTCGTCACCGTCGGCCTGGTCGTCGCTGTGCAGGGCGCGCCGGCTCAAGACGCGGCGCCGCTGGCCGCGATGCGCGCGGCATGCACCGAGGACGCGCAGAAATTCTGCGCCGCAGTACCGGCCGGCGGCGGCCGGATCCTTGCGTGTCTGAAGGAGCACCGGGATGCGCTCTCGGATCGCTGCAGGCAGGCCGCTTCGCCGTCCGCGAGCTCCGGTAGCACGGCGCAATCCGTCAAGAGTTCATCGGCGATTGCCGGCGCCGCACCGACGCCAGCTGCTGCGACGCCGACCAAGGCAACAACCGCCACGACGTCCTCCGCCACCCGATATCAGCGCATGAAGCAAGTCACCATCGTCGACAAGGGCATGAGCAGTAACGGCGTACCGGCGATCGATCTGCTGATCCCCTACGATTGGACGTTCAAGGGTGCCGTGAATTTCGGCGGCGGCCAGGGAGGATGCTTCGAAGACCTGTACGCGGTTGTCGTCGAGGCCAAGAGCGCTGACGGTGCGAGCTCTTTCCAGGCAGCGCCGGATTATAGCTGGCAATACGCGGACGACCCCGCGGTACTTCATAACATGACCGACGCCAACCGGCGGCCCTTGGGTGCCGGCGGCAAACCCTGTCCGGTCGCCAAGCCGATGAAGGCTGCCGACTATTTTCAGCAGCACATTGCCAACCTCTATCCCAGTGGCGCGCGCGTGGTGTCGGTCGAGCCCTTTCCGGAACTCGATCAGATCGTTCACCAGCGACTCGGGCTCGGTGCCGACGGCGCCGCCAGTCGCAGCAGCGTCCACACCGATTCGATTCGGGCGCGGATCGAGTATCAACGCGACGGGCAAGCCGTCGAGGAATGGGTGTCACTGGATGTCGTCACGCACGTTTATCAGGCCGGCCGCGGCGCGTTCTATGATTGCCGCGCGCTGTACGTGTATGCACTGCGCGCGCCCAATGGCAAGTTGGACGGCAACGACAAGCTGTTCAATTTCATGATCGGCAGCGTTCACCCCAAGGCCGGGTGGGTCGGCCAAGCGAATTCAAATTTGGCCAAGCTGTATCAGGCCGAGGCCCAAAAGGAGGCCGCTCAGTCGCAGATCATTGCAGCTTTGCAGCAGAAAGTGGCCGATACCATCAACGCAGTCAGCGCCAATCAGCAACGCGGATCGTATAACGCGGCCTTCGGCGCGGATCAGAACATTCGGGGTGTGCAAACCTTTCGCGACCCCACCACCGGCGGCACGCTCGAGCTGAGCAACCAATATGATCACGCCTGGCTGAACGGATCCAATCAGTACGTGATGAGCGATGACCCCAATTTCAATCCCAACGGCCAGCTGACGGGAAGCTGGTCGCAGCTGCAACCAGTGCGGCCGGCGCCGTAGAACTCGCAGCCAGCCCCAACCCGATCACGGGATCAGTTCTCGCGGCATCAATGTGACCGAATGGTCGCGACCGTCCCGCATGAATCTGACCGCAAGCGGCCGGCGCAGCGGAACCAGCTTCAAGGACCGGCGTACATCCGACAGCGCTCGTCCGGCGATCGGCTTGCCACCGATGGACACCAGGACGTCTCCCACTTTGATCCCGGTTTCTGCGGCCGGGCCACCGGGCGTTACGTCCATGACTTGCATGCCCCGCTCCGCCAAGTTCAACCACATGCCGGAGCGGTCAAAATGGCCGGTATCCTGATCGATCTGCCGGGCAGCTTGCAGATACATGCGTTGCCCAGCGTAGTCGAAGGTCACCTTGAAGCGCTTGAGCACGCCGCTGCCGACATTGCCGTCGTAGTTTGCGTCGCTGAACGCTCCCTTCTTCGACATGCTCAGTCCCACGATGGGACCCGGCGCTGACACCGATCCTAGGGTCACCGAGCGTCCCCGGATCACATACGGCTTCGTCGGGCCCGTTGCGCCCCAGCCCTCGGTCGTGATCACGCCATGGGGATATTGTTCGCGCAGATGGGCACGCTCGACGAACGGACTGGTTAGCGTCAAGTCCGACCGAGACCCGGTGTCGATGTTCAGTCTCACGGGCAGATCATCAAACGCGCCTGAAATCTGCGGACAGTGATCATAAAAGGCGAAGTCGAGCTCGGTGCCCGCGCGACGTCTGGCCTCTGCATCGAAGTGTCGCGGGTCGATTATCGTCATGGTTCTCCCGCCATAATCGAACTGGACCACGAAGCGCTCCAGGAACTCCAATCCGAGCATGCCGCCCAGCTGCAGCCCTTCCACCGCCAGCGGGCTGAAATCCAAAGTCACCACGGTCTGATCGGTAAGCACGGCGCCACCGACATCGATGCGTTTTACACGGGCGTAGCCGCTTGTGACCATCTGTTCTCCGCTTCCACCCGAAGGCACTTCGCCTTCAGCCCCAAGCCCAAGAGCCCGAATGGTCGCCGGCGTAACGATGTCGTGGCCGCCGCTGTCCACCAGGAATGGGATCGGACCGCGTCCGTCAACACGCACATCGACAATGATGTGGTTGTTCAGGAGCCGGAACGGCAGCGTTACCCTTCCTTGCGACGGCAACGAGCGGTCCGAGAAATTGTTCACCGGCATGGCAAAAGACGCGGGCGGCTCTTCCGGGTTAACGGAACGGGCGACCAGACGCATCGTTTCGCGGTTGGTCGGATCATCGTTGGTGACGACTTCTATCTGGGTCGGTACCAGATGGCCCGCATACTCGCGATAGTCAGCGTAGCGCGTCTCGACCGTCACGCCGAACGGCTGCACTTCTCGGATCTTGTTAAGCAGGTGCGTCGCAGCATCAAACCAGGCCTCGAATGCGTTGCCGCCGGACGGTGTCACGCGTAATCCGTCGCAGCCGATAGGCTCGATCTGCGCGCCGCCACGATCCGCGCGCCACCAGGCGTTGGCGTGGCGATACGCTTCGCTGATCGCCAGCGCGCGGCTTCCCTCACTTTGCTCTGGCACATAGGCGCCAGAGAAATCTTGCATCCATGCGGTTGCGCCATCGAATCCATGGGCATCAGGGACGGAAGCAATCGAGGTTCTGTCGATGAAATTACCGGTCGCGGGATCGAACGTCGAGCTCGCGGAGCCTTCCAGCCCCTGCCCTTGGTAGGAATATTGCTCGGATACCGAACCGCTCGGCGGAGCCTGGATTTCGGTGGCGGTCCGGTTGAGCTCAAGCAGCGTTGCAGGAGACGACTCTGGCAAACACGCGGCAGTCACCAGCATGAAAGCGAGCACAGGCATTGGTTAGCGATTAGTTGGTTGGCAGCGGTAAAGGGTTTGAATTGATCGCAAGCGGGCGAGGAGTGCCAGGATGGAGCGGGTGATGGGAATCGAACCCACGTTAGCAGCTTGGGAAGCTGCAGTTCTACCATTGAACTACACCCGCGTGGCGTTAGGATTCTATTAGCCGCGCACCGCCAGCCGCAACCGACCACGCCGCGCTCGCCTATTCGTTGGCGACGGTCTCGACCCCCGAATCCCTCAGATAGCAGGACTCAGGAAAGGTGTGGATGCCCGGCACCTCGCCTTCGCTCAATTGCCGCTGCAATCCCTGCCAGTAGTCGACCGTCATGAGCTCGGCGTGCGCGGCGCGAAAGGCGCGGCGCAGCGTGCGATTGTGCACGCGCAGCCCCGCTTCGATCTCCTCCGGCAGGAACACCACTCCGTTCTCGAAGAACCAGCCCGGTACCTCTTCCTCGCCATCGGTTCGATCAAGATTGGTGCGTACCTTGACGTCGGTGAGGGTCTCGACCGCGTCGTAGTCGTACAGGAACACTTTCAGATAGCGACTGACGCCGTAGTTGCGCGCATCGAAGTCCTTGTTGAATACGTTCGCAGCCGCATTGTTGCGGATGCAATAGCCGAGATTGACGATGGCACGCGCGGCGCGTTCCGCCGGTGCATTTTCCAGAAACACATTCAGTGGCGTGAGCTTTCGCTGCACCACCAGGTATTTAAAAATCAGCGCGTTATCGCGCAGTCGCACCGCATTGCTGGCCTCATTCAGCAACTCATCCTGAAGTTGTGGCGTAAACCAGGAGCCATCCAGCTTCAGGTTGTAGTAGAGAATATTGTCGAGCATGCTCCCCGTTCGATTGATGTCGTGCACGCGCTTGTATTTCTCCAATACGACGTCCACGCCCTGGAAGCTGTCCCACTTGTAGCCTGAAGTCGGACGATCACGGATGACCTTGAGAATATAGTCCGATGTCGGCGAGGTGAACGCGATGGCCACAGTCCCCGGAAAGCCGGGCGCGGTGGCTAGCCGTTCTTCGCCGCTCTCCAGGTAACCTCGCACCTCGTTCATCACCGCGACCTTGGCGACGTGGTGAAAGCCGAAGGTCGAGTACTGCAGCCCGAGCGGCCGGCGCGGCATGATGCTGTGCAGGAACGCGCTGATCTCGTGGTAGTGCAGGTTGGTGACCTGACAGGCAGCCTCGGTCGTGTTGAAGAGGTTGTGAACGTGAGACACCACGTGCAGCACCGCGGCGGCGACGATGCCGTCGGGTTCGTTCAGCAATGCGATCACGAACGGCTTGTATTCATCCTGGTTGAGCACCAGGCGGCCAACCAGGTAGGCGCCACGGTTGCGAAAGAATCCGGCTCGGATCATGTGAATCGCGCGCAGACCCGAGCCGGCCTTGCCGGCGAGTACGTCGTTGAGACGGCGCGCGATACGCAGCGCATCAGACCCCAGTGCGCGAAACGGCACCGACAGCTCCGCCACCTGCAACACGCGCTGAACGATGCGATGGTCCACCGGCCAGGAGCACGGGAAGGTTTCGTAGAGGTCGTCGTGCGACTCGGCCGCCGAGCGCTGCTCGCCGAAGCCGTACTCCACCGGCGTCCATTCGCCGTAGTGGACGCGGCGGCGCGCGGAATGCAGATAGGCCAGTGCCAGATCGGCCTCGTAGCGGCCCGCAACGGTCGGCAGATAGGCCGCCTCGACCTGACTCCAGAGCGCTTCGCGCTGGGCCAGCGCCGGAAATGCCGGCCGCAGGTCCTCGGCCAACGCGTACACGGTAGCGTTGTACAACCCCAGACGCGTCTTGGCATAGGCCACCGATGCCTGGTAGTCGCGATTTTCGAACGCGCTCTTCGCGTTCCAAGTCAGCTTGAGGAAATCAGCGTAGAACTTATCGAAAACGCAGCGGATCCAGGCGGCAGTCAGCAGCACCCGCGCCCGGTCGGTGGCCGCCGAGGACACCAGGGCCGGATATTCGGCGACATGACTGACCGTGCTCATCGCGATCGCGTGCCATCCGCGAGCGAACCTTGGCTTCAGTGCCGGAGCTTGACCGCCGTGGCCATGATTTCGAAGTGCGCGCCTAACACCAGTTTGTTCACGCCGATGAATGCACGCGCGGGAAAGTGCTGATGAAAGAACGTGCGGTAGACGTCGTTGAATTTGCCGTAAAGATCGAGATCGGTGCAGTACACCTGCACCGAAACCACCTCATCCATCGTGAATCCGGCGGTCTCGACGACGTGCTGGATCTCCTGCATCGCCAGCTTCGCCTCGGTAGCGGCATCATCCGGCACCCGCGGACCCTTGGGATCGTTCTGCGATTTCGGGTCCACGCCGATGGTGCCGGCCACATACAGTGTGTTGCCGGCGCGTACCGCGTCGCTGAACGGCAACTTGGCGCGGGCCGGCGAGTTGTCCAGGACGATGAAGTCTGGTCCGCGCTCGGCGTGGTCGGCAGCGATCAGCGCCGACGGGATCACGACGATGGCGGCCAGGGCAGCGAGTCGAATGATTGAGTTCATGTCCGTTCCCTCAGGGAGTCGTCGCCGTCGCGGTGCGGTGGATGAAATCCGCGACCTTGGCGTGCAGCTCCTTTAAAGATTGCTGGTGCGCGTAAACCATGTGCCCGGACTGGTACTGGGCAAATTCGATGTTTTTGAGCAGCGACGGTGCGATCGGCAGGTGCTGCATCTCATAAACGCCGGCGAAGAACGGCGTCGCCAGATCGAAGTAGCCGCCGTTGACCAGCACGTGCAGGCGCGGGTTGTAGTCCATTGCGACAGCCAGATCCGGCAGTACGTTGACCGCCTGCGCCAGCACCTGGCCGCCGGTGGGCGACTTGTGCTCATAGTCCCACTGCGCCCCGAATTCCGTCAGCGGCTTGTATTCCTTGTCCTGACCGTACTTGAGGTCCTTGCGAACGTAATCGTTGAAGCTCGACAGATAGGCCGAGGCGATCGCCGCCGTTTGCGGATCGTAGGATGCCTCCTTGCTCAACGGATCGATTGACGGTCCGGCGAAGCGCGTATCCAGGCGGCCAGCGGTCTGATCGGCATCGAGCAACAGGTTCTGCTCGAACTCGCCGCCATTAATGCGCAGGTTGGCCTTCAGGATGTAGCTGACCGGCAAGCCGGTGTAGTCATGCAGCTTGGCCGCGATGGCATCGCGCTGCGAGGCGGCGAGTGCGCCGCCCTCCCCCAGGGCGTGGGCGTAGTCGTTCATTGCAAACTGCTCGACCTGCGACATCAGTGTGGTCAGGTCGGGCGGTGCGTTCGACAGCTTGTGGTGATACCAGGCGGTGGCCGCCAGGGTGGGCAAGGACAACTCGTACGGCAGCTCGACGCCGGGGTTGGTCTGCGGCCCGTCGGGACTGGTGTCGAACACCAGAATCTGCGACAGCATGATGACGCCATTGAAATCAACGAAGTCCTCGGTCTCGAGCATCCGCACCAGCACCGCGGCCCGCGGTGTGCCGTAGCTCTCGCCGAACAGATACTTGGGAGAATTCCAGCGGCCGTACTTGGACAGAAACTGCTGGATAAAGTCGGCGAACGCGTGCGCGTCCTGGTCTAGGCCGTAGAATGCCTTGTCCTTCTCGGTACCGGCGATGCGCGAAAAGCCGGTGCCCGGCGCATCGATGAATACCAGGTCGCTGGCATCGAGCAGACTGAAATCGTTGTTGATGAGGTTATAAGGGGCCGCCGGCGTATGAGCATCATCGGTGGTCACGACCCGGCGCGGACCGAAGGCGCCCATGTGCAGCCAGACGGTGGCCGACCCCGGACCGCCGTTGAACAGGAACGTGATCGGGCGCGAAGCCGAGCCCTTGTCGCCGTTCTTGTCGGCTGACTTGAAATAGGCAACGTAGAACATGCTGGCTTCCGGGCGCGGATTCTTATCCTCGTCCTTGGGCGCGTTCTGCGGCACGTCGTCCCAGCCCTTGGGATGTACCACCAGCGTGCCGGCATAGGCGTCATAGTCGATGCGCTTGCCTTCGACGGTGACCGAACCCTTGCTGGCCTGCTGCTCGGGCGTGAAATGCTGCGGCGGGGTAGTGGCCGGTTTGCTCTCCTCGCTGCTCTTGTCCCCGCTCTTGCCGGCTTCGGCCGGCGAGGCTGCCTGCAGTCCGGGGCCAACCAGAAGCAGCGACAGCAACGCCCCGGAGATCAGAAAAGGACGGCGGATGGATAGCACGAGCACCCCCTTCGTCGGCGCACATAATTGAGTCCAGTTGATTTTAGCGTATTCGGCCGAGCAAGCGCCGCTAGGTGAGGGTCAGCTCTTGCTCGCCGATCGCCAGCGCTTGGCGCTGGCGGATGCGCGCGGCGTCCATCAGCATGCGGCCGGCCCAGCGATACACATTGTTCTCCTGGATGGTTCGTCGCATCAGCTGCATGCGCTGGCGGCGCTGTTCGCGCGGCATCTCGAGGGCGCGCCGGATCGCGGCCGCGGTTTCGGTGACATCGAACGGATTGATCAGAATCGCCTCGACCAGCTCGCGCGAGGCGCCGGCAAAGGTGCTCAGGATCAGCACGCCGTCCTCATCGTCGCGCGCGGCCACGAATTCCTTGGCCACCAGGTTCATGCCGTCGTGCAGGCTGTTGACGACGCAGAAATCGGCTGCGCGGTACAGCTCGAACACCCGCTGCGGCGGCTGGTGCTTGCCGATCAGAATGATCGGCTTCCAGTCATCGGTGGCAAAGCGCGCGTTGATGCGATCCACTTCCGCGATGGTCGCGCGCTGCAGCGCCTGGTAGGCGGGCAGCTTGCTGCGCGACGGTGCGGCGATCTGCAGCAGCGCCACCTGCCCACGCAACCGCGGGTTCTGCTCCAGCAGCAGCTCCAGTGCCAGGCAGCGGTCGATGACCCCCTTGGTGAAATCCCAGCGCTCCACACCCAGGCCGAGTACCACGTGTTCGCCGATGCCGTAGCGCTCGCGCACCGCGCGCCGTGCTTCAGGCACCTCGGACTGCCCCTGTAACCAGCGCGGCGGCCACTCGATCGATATCGGATAGGCCTCCACGTGACAGATACGGCCCTGGAATGCGACCGTCATGCGCTCGTGGTCGACCTGACACTCGACGAACCGATCCAGCGTCGCCAGAAAATTCTGGCAGTGATACAGCGTGTGGAACCCGAGAATGTCGGCCATCAGCAGGTGCGACAGCATTTCGCGTTTCCACGGGCACACGCCGAAGGTCTCGGCGTTGGGCCACGGGATGTGCCAGAACAGCGCAATCGTCGCCTTGGGCCGGCGCGATCGCAGGTATCCCGGCAACATCGCAAAATGAAAATCCTGGATCAAGATGATCGGGTCGCTGGTATGCGTCTCCTGTGCCACGACCTCGGCGAACTTGCGGTTCACCGACTGGTAGGCGACCCAGTTCTCGCCGCGAAACGCCGGCCGCACGTACGCCAGGTGACACAGCGGCCACAGACCCTCATTCGACAGGCCATAGTAGTAGCCCTCTTCCTCCGACTCGGACAGCCACACGCGCCGCAGCGTATAGGCCGGCTGGTCGGGCGGCACGCCGACGTGATCCGAGCGATCCACGGTCGCCTTGTCCGCCGAGCCGCTGCCGTGCGCTACCCAGGTACCCGAGCAGGCCCGCATCACCGGCTCGAGTGCGGTGACCATGCCGCTGGCCGGCACCTGCACTTGGATCGAGCCGTCCTCGCCGTATTCGTGCGAATACGGCTCGCGGTTGGATACCACCAGCATCTCGGGCGACTGCAGCTGCTCGCGCACCACCACCTGCAGCGCCTGCGGCGTCCAGTTCTCGCGGTAGTCGATCTCGGCGCGCTGCGTGGCCTCGGCTTCGCTCAGCGCCTTGCGCACCTGCCGCAGAATCGGCAGCAGCAGCGGACCGGACTTGGCGTCCTCGAAGAATCGGCGTCTGCTAATGTCCTTGATCAGGATCGCCGCATAGCGGCGCACCACCAGCCAGCCGGCCATCACCAGGAACAGCGCCAGGATGACCAGTGAGACCACCACGAATGCCAGCATGAATTCGCGCGCCGAGCTCTGCCGGCTGTCCACGAAGCTCAGGTCGTAGACGATCGCCACTCGGTAGGATGGCTCACCGGCTGGCCGCTGATCGAACACCGAAACCAGCACCGATCCGAGCGGCGCACGCCGCACCACGCTCTGCCCGTCGGCCAACGTCTGCACGTTCTCGCAGTTGACGTCCGAGGGCACCTGTTCGGTCTGGAACACGGTGCCCCCGTGCGGCAGGCAGATCAGCAGCCCGAGCACGCGCTGGTCGGCGATCATGCGCGAGGTGTAACGGCGCAGCGCACCTTGATCGCCCTTGGCCACCAGCGCCGGCAGCGAATCCTCCAGCGAGCTTGCCATCAGGCGCGCGCGCAGCTCGACGTCGGAGCGAAACCACTCAGTCAGCAGCCGATCGATATACGGCAGGCCAAAGTAGGCCACCACCCCTGCGGCGATCAGCAAAGGAAATACGGTGCGAGTGAGCAAAGTGCGAAGCATCGGTGGGGTGGCCGCGCCTTTCGGGGCTTCGACGCTAGCCGCGCGCATGCGCGCTCGTCAATACGCGGGTGTTTCCCCCACGCAATTGAAGTATTTTCAACGCGCCGTAGCGACCATAATGGGTTGATGCCGCCGAACGACAAACACGCTCCGCGAGCCATCCGCTCCTACGTGTTGCGGGCTGGGCGCATCACCCCGGCGCAGGAGCGTGCACTGGCCGAGCACTGGCCACGCTTCGGCGTCGAGTTCGAGCGGCGAGCGCTCGATCTGCCGCAACTATTCGGACGGCTGGCGCCCTGCACGCTCGAAATCGGCTTCGGCAATGGCGACCAGCTGCTGGAACGTGCCCGCTCGCAACCGGAGCACAATTTTCTGGGCATCGAGGTACACCGGCCGGGTATTGGCCACCTGCTGCTGGCGGCTGCCGCCGGCGCGCTCGGCAATGTACGCGTCATTGCGCACGACGCCGTTGAGGTGCTGGAGCAACAGATTTCGCCGGCCTGCCTTGCCGAGGTGCAGCTGCTGTTTCCTGACCCGTGGCCCAAAAAACGTCACCACAAGCGCCGATTGGTGCAGCCGGGCTTCGCGCGACTGGTGGCCGAGCGTCTGGTGAGCGGCGGCCAGCTGCACGTGGCCACCGACTGGGAGCCCTATGCGCAGGAGATGCTGCTGGTACTCAACGGCTGCGAGCTGCTGCGCAACTGCGACCCGCAGGGCCGTTTCACCGATCCTGAGCGCACCCACAGCCGCCCGGCGACGCGCTTCGAGCGCCGCGGCGAGCGGCTGGGACATAAGGTGTTTGAGCTGCTGTTTCGACGGACCTGAGATCGCATTGCCACAGACCGGCAGCCCAGTGCATTCTTCTGCCGCATGGGAGGCGAGTCGCCACAGGGAGCATCCGTGACTGCCGGGACGGTGTTCCTGAGCTATGCCTCACAGGATGCTGCTGCCGCCCACCGCATCGCGACGGCCCTGACCGAAGCGGGGATCGAGGTCTGGTTCGATCAGAGCGAGCTGCGCGGCGGCGACGCCTGGGACGCTATGATCCGCAGTCAGATCAAGGCCTGCACCCTGTTCCTGCCGATCATTTCCGCCAGCGCGCATGCGCGGGTGGAGGGCTATTTCCGGCTGGAGTGGAAGCTCGCCGTTGATCGCTCCCATCTGATGGCGCCCGACCAGCCATTCCTGTTACCGGTGGTCATCGACGACACCGCGCAGAACGATGAGCGCATTCCGGAGCGCTTTCGCGAGATCCAGTGGTCGCGACTGCGGGGCGGTTATCCGTCCGCAGACTTCGTCGCTCGGATTCTGCGGCTGCTGTCCAGGGCGCGCACTGAATCGCCGGGCACGGCACGCTCAACCCCTCCGGGCACACCCGCAGGTTCTGCGATCAGCACCCCGCGTCCGCGCGTCGCAATGCTTGCGGTGGCGATCGGCGTGCTGTGCGTGGTCGGGGCCGGATATCTTTGGTACCGCCACTCCGGCGCATCCAGATCCGACGTGCCAGGCGTGCCTCCTGCCAGCCCGGTCGCGGCGGTTCCCATGGTGGCTGCGCCCACGGACAATTCCATTGCGGTGCTGCCACTGGTAAATGAGAGCGGCGATACCGGCCAGCAATACTTTTCGGACGGTCTGTCTGAGGATCTGATCACGGCGTTATCGCAACTTTCAGGGCTGCGGGTGATCGGCCGCAATTCCTCGTTCCAGTTCCGCGATTCCAAGGATGACAGCCGCACCATCGGCACCAAACTGGGTGTCGCGCATCTACTGGAGGGCACCGTACGGCGCTCCGGCAATGCGGTGCGCATTAGCGCCGAGCTCATCAACACCGCCGACGGCACCACCCAATGGTCCGAACGCTATGACCGGCAGTTTCGCGAGCTGTTCGCGCTTCAGGACGACATCACGCGCGCCGTCGCCGCGGCGCTCAAGACCAGACTGCTCACCGCCGAGAGCACGAACTCGGGGGATCGTCCGCCAAGCGGCAATCTCGATGCCTATAACGCGCTGCTGCAGGGTCAATTCTTTGGCGCGCGCGACACTCAGGCCGACATGGAGAAGGCGATCGAGCAGTTTTCGACCGCCACGCGGCTGGATCCGCGCTATGCGCTGGCCTGGAGCCTACTGGCGCGGCAATGGACCGGCCTAGGCGAGGAATTTTTAGACAGCACGGCGCAGAAAGACGCCAACGGCAAGGCACGCGCCGCCTCCGCTACCGCGCTGTCGATTGCACCGGATCTGGCCTATGGGCACATCGCACGCGGTTACATTCTGTTGAATGTCGACTTCGATCCGCATGGCGCTGAGACCGAGTTCCGCCGCGCGGTCGAGCTGGCGCCCAAAGACGGCGAAGCTCTATTCATGGTTGGCAACGTATTGGCCACGCTCGGTCAGCCCGACCAGGCGCTCGCGTACACACAGCAGGCGCTCGCCACTGATCCGCTGCGCGCCCGCTGGCATAACTGGAATACGCTCTATCTGCTTGCGCTCAACCGACTCGATGAGGCCAGGAATGAAGCCGAGAAAGCCATCGAGCTGCAGCCTGACGCGGCGGCCTATCACGAGAGCCTGGTGATGGTCGAGATCGCACGCGGGGACTCTAAGGCAGCCCTAGTCGCTGCCCAGGCGGAGCCATCCATGACCTGGCGCAAGGTAGGCGTGGCTCTGGCGCTGCAGCGGGGCGCTGACCGCGCCGCCGCCGACGCGTCGCTGCATGAGCTGATCGATACCCTGGCCGACACCGCCGCCTTCCAGATTGCCGAGGTATATGCACTGCGTAATGAGGCCGACAAGACCTTCGAGTGGCTCGATCGCTCCTGGAGTAATCGCGACCCCGGCATCAACTACCTGCTGTTCGACCCGTATATGCAGCGTTATCGAGCCGATCCGCGCATGGCGGCGTACTGCATCAAGGTCGGTTTGCCGACGCCCGCTCAAGTCGCGGCGGGTACCTCGAGTGCGGCTGCACGCTAGCTGCCGAAGCTGCCGCGCAGTCCGTCGACTACGAACTGCACCGACAGCGCACCGAGCAGCACCCCGGACATGCGATTGATCACCTGCGTCCCGGTGACACCCAGCACGCGCATTGCGGGGGCCGCCAGGTACAGCACGCCGAGTGTGATAGCGAGCACACCGTAGACACATAACAGCAGGCATAAAAACAACACCGGCTTGCCGCTGGTGGGACCGAAGGCCAGCAGCATCGTGGCCATTGCTCCGGGTCCGGCGATGAACGGGAACGCCAACGGGAACACCGAGATGTCCTCGCGCTGGCTGCACTCGATGGCTTCTTCACTTGAGGTGCGCGTGCCCGAAGTGCGGGCAAATACCATCTCGAGCGCCATCAGAAACAGCAGCAGTCCCCCGAAGATGCGAAACGAATCCAGACTGATACTCATCAGTCGCAGGAACGGACCGCCCCCAATCGCAAACAGGGTGAGGATGATTGCGGACACGATCAGCGCGCGGCGCGCCATTTTGCGGCGATCGGCCTCGGAATCGCCTTTGGTCAAATTGACGAACACCGGTATCAGCGAGATGGGCTCGACAACTACCAGAAAGACTACAAAGAAAGTAAGTAACTGCTGACTCATTGGTGCTGCACAAAACCAAAAAAGGACCTTGATATCGGCGCGGTAGCGGGCGCAACATGACCGCGGATCGCAAAGGCTTTTCACGCACGGACCCGAAGCGGCAGCGTAAAGCATTCTGCCGCTCCTGAACACGGGAGCAGTCTGATGAGCGCGCAACCCGACGTCGGCGAGTGGTATCGAGTGCTCGGTGGCGAGCTGCTCGAAGTGGTGGCGATCGATGAGGATGACGGGACAGTCGAAGTGCAGTACTTCGACGGCACCGTGGAAGAATTCGATCTGGCCGACTGGCAAGCTCAACGCAAAAGCGGCGACCTGCAGCCCACCGAAGCGCCGGAAGACTGGAGTGGCTCGGTCGATGCCGAAGACGCGGACGACACCAACAGCAGCAGTGCCGGATTCAACGGCGATCATCCGATCGCCGGCGGTCTCGATGGCCTGGATCTGTTCGACGCTCCCGATCTGCTCTACTGATCAGGCGTAACGCGCCGCCAGTTCCTCCGCATCGACCTCATCGGACAGCAGCACGCAGTCCGAGTCAATCCGCACCGGCAAGCCGATCAACAACTGGCCGTAGCACGGCCCTGCCACGCAGTACCCCGTTGCCTTCTCGAACAGCGCGCCATGCATGCTGCACAGGATCATGCTGCCATCGGGCGTCAGGAATCCGTGCGGCCGCTGATTCAGCGGCAAGCGCAGGTGCGCACAGCGATTGACATAGGCGCGAACGCCGTCGGCCACGCGCACGACGAATCCGCGCAGCGGCCAATCCCCGCCGCCGATGCGAAACTCCCGGCAGCCATCTTCAGGCAGCTCGGACAGCCGGCACAGCACCCGCGTCAGATCGATATGCGACATGACAGCAACGGCGACGCCGAGGCAGCGGCTTACACCGCCGCGGCTGGACGCAGCAGATTGAAGTCGCGACGCCTGGACAGCAGATACAGCAGCACCAGCGCCGGCAGGCTCAGACAAGCCGTATATAAGAAGAACGGCGGGTAGCCGATATGGTCGACGACGATGCCCGAGGTGCCCATCAGCAGCTTGCCCGGCAACGCATACAGCGAGGACAGCACCGCGTATTGGGTGGCGGTGTAGGACGCACTGGTCAGGGATGACATGAATGCGATCAAGGCGGTGCCGTGCACCCCCTGGGCGAAATTATCCAGGCTGATCACGCCCGCCAGACCCGCCAGGCTTGGTTCACCGCGCGCAGCCAGAATGGCGTAACAAATATTTGAGATGATCACCAGCACACTGCCGAGCACCAGTGAGCGCGTGCGCCCCCAGCGCGCGACCGCCATGCCGCCGACCAGAATGCCGACGACGCTCAGCACCGTCCCGTACAGCTTCGCCACCGCCGCGATCTGCTTGAGCGTGAAGTGCAGGTCCAGGTAGAACGGATTGGCCATCGATCCCATGGTGTAGTCGGTCAGCCGATAGGTGCCGATGAAGGCAAAGATCAGCACCCCGAGCGGCACACCGTAGCGGGCGAAGAAATCCAGCACCGGGCACAGCACCGCGCCCAGAATCCAAGCGCCGGCGTGGCGCAGCCACTGGGGCCAGTGCGCCCGCCGGGCGAGCCAGGTGACCACGCGCTGCTCGGTCAGGACTGACACCAGCGGTGCAACGCGCTCGGGCTCGCGCACCAGCAGCGTGGCGAGCACGCCGATTCCGACCAGGGCCGCCATGGTCGAATAGCTGCGATGCCAGCCCAGATCTTCCGCCAGCCACAGCGCCCCGGCCTGTCCCACCAGGATGGCAAGCCGATAGCCGAGCTGATACGCGGCTGCCATCGCGCCCTGCTCGCGCACCGGGGCGGATTCGATGCGCCAGGCGTCGATGGCCACATCCTGGGTGGCAGCGGCAAACGCCAGCAGCAGCGCCAGCAGCGCCATGTGCACGATCTGCGTGCGCGGATCGCTTACTGCCAGCGCCAGCAGCGCGCTGGCGATCCCGGCCTGGGCCAGCAACATCCAGCTGCGACGTTGTCCCAGCAGAGCACCGATCAGCGGCAGCCGCAGCCGGTCCACCACCGGCGCCCAGACGAATTTGAGCGAGTACACCAGTGCCACCCACGACAGCATGCCGATGGTCGCGCGCTCGATGCCGCTCTGGCGCAGCCACGCCGACAGGGTGCTGTAGATCAGCATGAACGGCAGTCCGCTGGAGAATCCCAGCGCCAGCATCGACAGCATGCGCGGCTGCGCATACACGAGCAGCGCATTCAAAGCCGATAGTCCATGATCAGGGGTGCGTGATCGGAGAACCGCGGTTCCTTGTGGATGTGCGCGTGCTTGGGTGTCCCGGCCAGCCCCGGACTCAGGATCTGATAATCGATCCGCCAGCCGACGTTTTTGGCCCAGGCCTGGCCTCGGTTCGACCACCAGGTGTAGTGATCCGGGCCCGGCTCCAGCACCCGAAAGGCATCGATGTAGCGCTCTGCGCCCAGCAGCTGGTCCATCCAGGCGCGCTCCTCGGGTAGAAAGCCGGAATTCTTCTGATTGGATTTCCAGTTCCTGAGGTCGATCGGCTTGTGGGCGATATTCCAATCGCCGCACAGGATGTATTCCCGGCGCGAACGGCGCAGCTTACGCAGATGCGGCATGAACGCCTTCAGGAAGCGAAACTTCGAGTCCTGACGGTGAGGACCGGCCGATCCAGACGGCAGATACAGTGAGATCACGGATACCTTGTCGAACTGCAGCTCCAGGTAGCGGCCCTCGCGATCGAATTCGTCCACCTTGAAGCCACGCAGCACGCGATCAGGCTCACGCCGCGACAGCATCGCCACGCCGGCGTAGCCGGGTCGCTCGGCGGCGTAGAAATGATTCAGGTACCCGGGCAGCTCGCATTCGTGGCCCTCGAGCTGATGCTCGAACGAGCGCGTCTCCTGCAGGCAGATCACGTCGGCCTTTTGTTTCGCCAGGAACGGAAACAACCCGCGCCGCGCCGCCGAGCGGATACCGTTGACGTTCAGTGTGATAACGCGCATGCGGCAATGATACCCTCTGCCAAACCGTCTGCAGGCGTAACACCGTGCACGACTACCAACGCGAGTTCCTGAACCTCGCACTGGAATGCCAGGCGCTGCGCTTCGGCGAGTTCACCCTCAAGTCGGGGCGGGTCAGCCCGTATTTTTTCAACGCCGGACTATTTGCCGATGGCGCCTCGCTGGCCACCCTGGGTCGCTGCTATGCCGCGGCCCTGGCGCGCTCCGGCGTCAGCTTCGACCTGCTGTTCGGCCCGGCCTACAAGGGAATCCCGCTGGTGACGGCGACCGCGATCGGTTTCTCCCATCTGCAGCAGCGCAACGTGCCATGGGCGTTCAACCGCAAGGAGGCCAAGGACCATGGCGAGTCCGGATCCATCGTCGGCAGCCCGCTGCACGGACGCGTGGCGATCGTCGATGATGTGATCACGGCCGGCACCGCGATTCGCGAATCGATTGAGCTGATCCGGGCCGCAGGCGGTCAGCCGGTCGCCGTGGCACTGGCACTGGATCGGCAGGAGCGCGGCCAGAGCGATCGTTCCGCAGTGCAGGAAGTGGAAGCGCTGTACGGCTTGCGGTGTATCACAATCCTGACGCTTGCCGAGCTGATTGCGGCACTGGATTCCAAATCGCCTACAGACAGCAGCGCGGGGCCATCCCGCGAGCAGCTCGCCTCGCTGCGTTCCTACCGGGCCAAATACGGCATATCCGCGACGTAATTCCGGGCGCGTGCTTGGCAGCGACAGCCTTCGTGTGGACAATGCGACTTCGAATGCTTCGTGCTTCGCACATCGTCGTGTATCTGATTGCGCTGGGCGCCACTGCCGTGGCGGCCGCTGCCGACAATCCTTCCGCCGCCCCATCCTCCCAGACCTATCGCTGGACCGACGACAAGGGCGTCGTGCACTACGGCGACAGCGTTCCGGCCGAATATGCCGGCAAGGAGCGTGCGGTGCTCAACAACCAGGGCGTGGAGGTTGGCCACGTCGCTGGTCAGAAGAGCGCTGCGCAAATGGCGCAGGATGCTCAGGCCGCGGCGGCAGCCCGCGAGCGCGCCCAGCACGATCAGACCCTGCTGTCGAGCTACGGCTCGACCAAGGAGATCGAGATCGTGCGCGATGAGCGGCTGGCGCAGATCGACGGTCAGCTGCAGGCATCGTCCACCTACATCGAGTCGCTTGCCACCCGACTGGGTGCCCTGCAGGAACGGGCGTTGCAGTTCCAGCCCTACAGCAGCGAGCCCAACGCCCGCAAGATGCCCGACGACCTGGCCGAGGAGCTGGTGCGCACCGCGAACGAGACCCGCAATCAGCGCAAGGAACTTGACGCTAAGCGCAAGGAACTCGCCGACACACGGGCGCAGTTCGAGGCCGACATCCAGCGATTTCGCGAGCTGACGACCAAGTCGCGCTCGTAGCGCACAGCCCGCAGCGCTATTGCTGGCCGCTGTGGCCGAAGCCTCCACGGTATTTTTGCCCCAACGCTAGTGCTGGCCGCTGTGGCCAAAGCCTCCCGTCCCACGGGCGCTGGCGGTAAACTCGTTCACGATCTCGATCTGCACCTGCAGCACCGGCACCACCACCAGCTGCGCGATGCGCTCACCGGGCTGCACCTCGTAACCGGCGCTGCCGCGATTCCAGCACGACACCATCAGCGGGCCCTGGTAGTCCGAGTCGATCAGGCCCACCAGATTGCCGAGTACGATGCCATGCTTATGCCCGAGACCGGAGCGCGGCAGGATCAGCGCGGTCAGGTTCGGATCGGCCAGATGGATCGAAAGTCCAGTGGGTATGAGCTCGGCGCGACCGGGCGCGAGCGTCAGCGCAGCATCCAGGCAGGCCCGCAGATCCAGGCCCGCAGAGCCTAAGGTCGCATATTGCGGTAACGGAAACTCACGGCCGATGCGCGGGTCGAGGATCCGAACCTGCAGCGGCCGGCGGGTGCCGGCGTCCATCCTCTTAAGATGCCCGAGCGCCCTCGCGCGCCGCAAGCTCGATCGACGGGCGCTCCGCGCCGTCACGCTCGCGGCTGGCGAGCTGCTCGGCGTAGCGCTCGATGATGAGGCCAGTCAGTGCGCGCGCCAGTTCGCCCTTGTTGGCAACCGGCAGTTCCACCCGGCCGCCGCCGCGCCATAGCACCAGCAGCGAGTTCTCATCGCAGTCGAAGGCCTTGGTATGGCCGACTTCGTTGGCGGCGATCAGATCCAGGTTCTTGGCCAGAAGCTTGGCGCGGGCGTAGTGCTCGACGGTGTTGGTCTCGGCCGCGAAACCCACCATGAAGGGTCGGGCCGGACCTGCGCTTACCTGTGCAAGGATGTCCGTGGTGCGCGTCATTTCGAGGTCCAGCGTCTCGCTGGTCTTCTTGATCTTTTGTTCCGAGCAGCTGGTCGGGCGGTAGTCGGCTACCGCAGCGGTGCCGACGAAGATAGCGGTGCCGGGCAGCTCGCGCTGCACGGCCGCATACATCTGCTCGCAGCTCTCGACGTCCACGCGGCGCACCCCCAGCGGGGTGGGCAGCGATACCGGCCCGCTCACCAGCACCACCTCGGCACCGGCCGCGCGCATCGCCTGCGCCATCGCAAATCCCATCTTGCCGGAGCTGCGGTTGCTGACGAAGCGCACCGGATCGATGCATTCACGCGTGGGGCCTGCGGTCAGCAGCACCCGCCGGCCACGCAGCGGACCGCTCGGGGTGAGCAGCGGTGCCAACTGCGCCACGATGTCGGTTGGCTCGAGCAGCCGTCCAGGTCCGTGCTCACCGCAGGCCTGATCGCCGACAGCCGGCCCCAGCAGATGCACGCCGCGCGAGCTCAGCAGCTCGACGTTGGCGCGTGTGGCGGGGTTGCGCCACATCAGGGCGTTCATCGCCGGCGCCACTGCGATCGGCGCAGCGGTCGCCAGGCACAGCGTGCTCAGCAGATCGTCGGCCAGTCCGTGCGCCAGCCGCGCGAGAAAATCGGCGCTGGCCGGAGCGATGAGCACCAGCTCGGCCCATCGCGCCAGCTCGATGTGGCCCATGGCCGCTTCCGCCTCGGCGTCCCACAGGTCGGAGCGCACCGGGCGGCCCGATAGAGCCTGGAAAGTGGTGGCTGTAACGAATTCCCTGGCGGCGGCGGTCATGACGACCTGGACCTGGGCGCCGTGCTCGATCAGGCGACGCACCAGCTCCGCACTCTTGTAGGCCGCGATACCGCCGGTGACCCCGAGCAGAATGCGTTTGCCTTGCATAAGCCGATTATCGGCCTTTTGGCTCATGCACGCACGATATGTCCATCGCGCATCGCAGCCATATCGCGGCAGTATTTCGCATGAGTATCAAGGACTGGCCGGTCAACGAGCGGCCGCGCGAGAAGCTGCTGGCCCAGGGTGCGCACTGTCTCTCGGATGCCGAGTTGCTGGCCGTGTTAGTGGGCGGCTCCGGCCGCCGCGGGCTGGACGCAGTGGCGCGGGCGCGCACCCTGCTGGCGCAGCATCAGTCGCTGCGTGGACTGTTGTCGGGGCTGCGCCCGG
>DASXYW010000015.1:0-22545 GCA_036502265.1 Steroidobacteraceae bacterium
CGGTGCCGGGTTCAAAACCTGCAGCAGCTACCTGGACGCACGCGCGCGCGGCAATGGCGATGACATGGTGTTCGTCGACTGGCTCGGCGGCTATCTGTCCGGAGTCAATGCGATCTCCAGGCGCACCACCAACGTGCTCGGTACCGCTGATCTCACCAGCGCGATTTTTTGGCTCGATCACTTTTGCCGCGAGAATTCTCCGGCAGCGTTCGCCGCGGCAGCCGACGCGCGCGTGGCTGCCGCCGTCACGGCCGTCGCTGAAGCAACGCCGCCAGCCAGACGATGAGGCCGCCGATCGCGACCGCAGCGCCGATCCAGTTAGGATAAAGGTCGAGCCCGATCCACATCACCGCGCCCAGAAGCAACGTGCCACCGACCAGGATGCGGTCGCGGCGGCGCGCCTGTTCCAGCAGCTCCACGCGCAGCGGCTTGAGCTCGCCGGTGTCGACCGGCAGCTGCCACTGACCGCGCTGCATCTGCTCGATCGCCCGCTTGCCGAGCGCGGGCAGCGTCCGCAGGATTTCGAGCGTGTCTGGCAGAGCGCGCCGCAGCTCGCGCAACAACGTGCGCGGACTCATGCGCTCGCGCATCCAGCGCCGCAGCACCGGGCTGGCGGTCTGCCAGATGTCCAGTTCCGGGTACAGCTGCCGCCCCAGGCCCTCGACGTTCAGCAATGTCTTCTGCAACAGCAGCAGCTGCGGCTGGATCTGGCCGTCGAAACGCCGCAACGCCTCGAACAACCGCAACAGCACGGTGCCGAACGAAATCTCCTTGAGCGGCCGATCGAAGATCGGCTCACAGATCGTGCGCACCGCCGAGGCCAGCTCATCAACTCGGGTGCCCGGTGGCACCCAGCCCGA
Organism: Steroidobacteraceae bacterium; assembly: GCA_036502265.1. Lineage (GTDB taxonomy): Bacteria > Pseudomonadota > Gammaproteobacteria > Steroidobacterales > Steroidobacteraceae > FEN-1191. The sequence goes on from DASXYW010000015.1 coordinate 861, forward strand.
GCGCACGTGCAGTACCGCGACGCGGTGATAGTCGCGATCGAACACCGCCAGGAAGTTCTCGGCCAGATAGGTCTGGTCGCGCCGGTCGAGTGTGCCGACGATGCCGAAATCCACCGCGGCGTACAGCGGGTGCGCCGGGTCGTCCGCCAGAATGAAGATGTTTCCCGGATGCATGTCGGCATGGAAGAAGTTGTGCCGGAATACCTGGGTGAAGAAAATCTCGACGCCGTTTTCCGCCAGGCGCTTGAAATCGGTGCCGACTTCGCGCAGCCGCGCAAGGTTGCCGATCGGAATGCCGTGGATGCGTTCCATCACCAGCACATCCGATCGACAGTGGTCCCAGTAGATCTCGGGAACGTACAACAGCGGTGAGCCGGTGAAATTGCGCTTCAACTGCGAGGCGTTGGCAGCCTCGCGCATCAAGTCGAGCTCGTCGAGCACCGTCTGCTCGTACTCACGCACGATCTCGAGCGGCTTGAGACGCCGGCTCAAGGCCCACCAGCGCTGCGCCATCGCGGCGATGGTGTAGAGCACCTCGATGTCGAGCTCGATCACCGAGCGCATCCCGGGGCGCAGTACCTTGACGATCACCTCGCGCCCGTCGAGCAGCCGGGCGGTGTGCACCTGGGCGATCGAGGCGGCCGCCAGCGGCGTCTCGTCGAAGTCGCGCAGCTGCGAGGCGAGCGGGGCAGCGTACGAGCTCTCGATCATCGCGCGCGCGATCGCGCCCGGGAACGGCGGCACCTTGTCCTGCAGTTTGGCCAGTTCGTCGGCGATGTCGGGCGGCAGCAGGTCGCGGCGGGTGGACAGCGCCTGGCCGAACTTCACGAAGATCGGTCCGAGTTCCTCCAGCGCCAGCCGCAGACGCGCGCCGCGGGGCAGGTCCGAGCCGCGCTGGAACCAGGTCCAGGGCGAGATGAAGAAGATGAATCGCAGCGGCCGGTACAGGTGGGTGGCGCGGACGAAATCATCCAGCCGGTGACGCACCAGCACGCGTTCGATCTGAAGCAGCCGCAGCAGTACGCGCAGTCGCATCAGCTCGCGTCCGCATCGGGCGATGGCACACCGGTCAGAGGGCCGGCACGGCGTTCCAGGTTGCGCAGTCGCGCCTCGATGCGATCGAAGCCGTCGCGCACCTCATCCACGCCGCGCAGGAAGTGCTCGGCCTCGGCCCGCGACACCAGATCGGCGCTCTCATGCGCCAGGTATTCGGCCAGGTTGCGCACGCTGGTCCAGGCCGCGGCCCGGCTCCAGTGGCCCGCAGCGCGCACCCCACGCATGACCAGATGCGCGCCGCTGCGACCGAGTACGCCCGCCAGTCCGGCCTCGACATCGGGTCGCATCAGCACGCTGAGCTCGCGAAACTGCTGTGCAATCTCGGCATCGCCCTCGATGCGCACCGCGCCGCGGGCGATCAGAGCCTGCGCGCGTTCCGGCTCGCCGTTCAGCTGCAGCAGCGCCAACGGCGCCCCGACGATGGCGGCGTCCGGCGCCGGATCGGTATCGGCATTGGTGGTAATGATGCGCAGTGCCTTGAGCGAGCGTCCGGTGGATTCGATCAGCGGGGCGAACGGCGTGCCCTCGATCCGGATTGCGAGCCGGCGTCCCTTAAGTGCTGCCAGCACGGCTGCGGCGCGCGGTGACTCTTCGACGGCTCGCGCCACCGCCCGATCGAGCAGCCGTTCGATCGCGATGTCGAGCGCGCCGACCACGCTCAGTACCGGTAGCCGCGGTGCACGGCGACGATGCCGCCGGAAAGATTGTGATAGCGACAGCTCTCGAGCCCGGCGGCCTGCATCATGCCGATCAGGGTGTCCTGATCCGGATGGCGGCGGATGGATTCGGCCAGGTAGCGGTAGCTGTCGGCGTCACCGGCCACGGCGCGACCGAGCCACGGCAGCAGATTGAATGCGTACAGGTCGTAGAGGCGGCTGACGGCCGGCACCACCGGCCGCGAGAATTCCAGAATCAGCAGCTGGCCGCCGGGTTTGAGCACGCGCTGCATCGAGGCGAGAGCGGCCGCCTTGTCGGTGACGTTGCGCAGGCCGAAGCCGATGGTCACGCAGTCGAAACTCGCAGCGGTAAAGGGCAGGCGCTCGGCATCGGCTTGCACGTAATGTATGCCATCGACCATGCCGCGATCAGTCAGACGGTCGCGCCCACGCGCGAGCATGCCGGCATTGATGTCGGCCAGGACCACCCGCCCGGATTTCCCGACCTGGCGCGAAAGTCCCGCGGCGATGTCGCCGGTGCCACCGGCAAGATCGAGCGCCTGATCGCCCTGCCGCAAGCCCGTCAGAGCCAGCAGAAAACGCTTCCACAGGCGATGGGCGCCGCCGGACATCAGATCGTTCATCAGATCGTAGCGATCCACCACCGAATCGAACACGGCGCGCACGCGGCGGGCCTTGTCCTGCCAGGGCACCTGCTCAAATCCGAAGTCGGTATGGCCGGGGCGGTCGGGGGTCATGGGCATTTCATAATGAGTCGGGCGGCCATTCTAGGGGGCGCAAGGGAGCGACGCCTACACGATGCAGGGCACCATATTGCGGTGCGCAAGCGCCGCTATCGACGGGACCATTTTGGTCTGATATTGCCACCGGCGGCGGATATTTCACCTATGCAGACCGACTGCAAAAAAACTGGCATTCCGGAAGCACTTACCCCAAAATCCCGCTCCGGTTGGCGGCCCAAAAGGCCCCAACCGAGTGGGGGTCTTGTGAAGATTTGGCCGGGTTTTATAACCCGGCCTTTCTTTTTTTAGGGCAGCCAAAACGCCGTCAGCCGCGTCGAATGTGACCGGCACGTGACACGCGTGCGAGATAATCCGACCACTTCTGCGCGTGCTGTGATCCGAGTTCGTACAGATATTTCCAGCTGTACAGCCCGGTATCGTGGCCGTCGTCGAATACCAGCCGCACGGCGTAGTTGCCGATCGGCTCGATTGCCTTGATGCCGACCGACTGCTTGTCCACCACCAGCACACCTTCGCCCTCGTTATGCCCGCGCACCTCGGCCGACGGCGAATATACCCGCAGGTATTCGAGCGGTAACTCGAAGCGACTGCCGTCGTTGAAGCTCACTTCCAGCAGTTTTGACTGCCGGCGCAAGCGGATTTCCGTTGCTGTGATTTCAGGCACTGGTCATTCGCATCCTAGCGGTTGATTTGCTATACAGGTGTAAGCACTCCCTGCGCCGACCCCAATGAGTCCGACCGATACTGCGAATCCTGATTATTACCATCGCATCGTGGATTGTCAGTGGGCCTGTCCGGCTCATACCGACGTGCCGGAGTACATCCGGCTGATCGCGCAGGGACGCTACACCGACGCCTACCTGCTGAACCGCCAATCGAACGTCTTTCCGGGGATCCTGGGGCGGGTGTGCGACCGGCCATGCGAGCCGGCGTGTCGGCGCGGACGCGTCGAGGCCAAACCGGTCGCGATCTGCCGCTTAAAGCGCGTGGCCGCCGACCTCAAGGGGGGGCTGGATGGCCTGCTGCCGCGCTCGCCGGCTTCCGGCAACGGCAAGCGCGTGGCCTGCATCGGAGCCGGTCCGGCCTCGCTGACGGTGGCGAATGATCTGGCCCCGCTCGGCTATGAGGTCACGATCTTCGAGCAGAATGCGGTGCCCGGCGGCCTCATGCGCAGCAATATCCCCTCGTTCCGCCTGCCGCAGAGCGTGCTGGACGAGGAGATCGGCATGATCCTCGACATCGGCGTGACGCTGCGCCTGGATTCCCCGATCCAAAGCCTGCGCGAATTGCTGGAGCGCGGCCGCTACGATGCCGTGTTCGTCGGCAGCGGCGCGCCCAAGGGCAAGGAACTGACGCTACCGGGTCGGCACGACACCGACCGCATCCACATCGGCATCAGCTGGCTGGAATCGATCGCCTTCGGTCACGTCAACTCGATCGGCGAGCGGGTACTGATCATCGGCGTGGGCAACACCGCGATGGACTGCTGCCGCAGCTCGCTGCGCCTCGGGGCGCACTCGGTCAAGGTCATGGCGCGCAAGCCGCGCGGTTTCTTCAAGGCCTCCACCTGGGAGCTGGACGATGCCGAGGAGGAGAACGTCGAGATCATCGTCAACCACTCGCCCAAGCAGTTCGTGATCGAAAATGGCCGGCTCACCGGCATGCGCTTCGATGTGCTCGAGTACCAGCTGCTGGATGGAGTCATCCAGGCTGAGCGTGTGGTCGACGAGATCGTGATTCCGTGCGATGACGTGATCCTCGCGATCGGGCAGGAAAACGCCTTTCCCTGGATCGAGCGCGACATCGGACTGAAATTCGGCAAGTGGGATCAGCCGGTGGTCGATCCGGTCAGCTACCAGTCGACGCTGCCGCAGGTATTTTTTGGCGGCGATGCCGCCCAGGGGCCGAAGAACATCATCTGGGCGGTCGAGCACGGCCATCAGGCCGCGATCTCGATTCACAATCTTTGCAGCGCCGCCCCCGTCAGCGATCGCCCGCCGCGCGGTGTCACGCTGTCGAGCCGCAAGATGGGCATGCACGAGTGGTCGTACAAGAACGACTACACCGGACTGGAGCGGCGGCTGATGCCACACGTGTCGCTCAAGGAGCGTTTCAAGAAGCTCAACATCGAGGTCGAGCTCGGCTTTTCGATCGAGCAGGCCGCGCAGGAGGCGCAACGCTGCCTGAACTGCGACATCCAGACGGTGTTCGAGGCCAAGCTGTGCATCGAATGCGATGCCTGCATCGACATCTGTCCGGTCGACTGTCTGACGATCGCGGTGAATGGCGAGGAGCCGGAGCTGCGCGCTCGCCTGCGGGCGCCGGCGCTGGAGCCGACGCAGCCACTGTACGTGTCGGCAGCGCTGCCACAGACTGGCCGCGTGATGCTCAAGGACGAGAATCTGTGCGTGCACTGCGGGCTGTGCGCCGAGCGCTGTCCGACCGCGGCCTGGGACATGCAGAAGTCCACGATTCACTGGCCGCAGGCCGCCGATAAGGATTCGTCATGCCGCTCGCCAAAGCTCAAGACCGCGTAAACGACTTCGTCGTCAAGATCGCCACGGTCAACGGCACCGGGTCGGCCAGCGCCAATGGGCTGCTGATGAAGGCGATTTTCCGCAGCGGCGTGCCGGTGGTCGGAAAGAACTATTTTCCATCCAACATCCAGGGGCTGCCGACCTGGTTCGAAATCCGGGTGACGCGCGACGGCCATCGGGCCCGCGCCGGGCACTGCGACCTGATGGTGGCGCTCAATTTCGAGACCTACGCGCGCGATCTGGCGGACGTTGCCTCGGGCGGCTACTTCATCTACGACTCGACCTGGCCGCGTCCGGCGCTGCTGATGCGCGATGATGTCACGGTGTACGGCGTGCCGCTGGCGCAGCTGTGCAACGACAATTTTTCCGGCGTGCGCACCCGCATCCTGATGAAGAACATCTGCTATGCCGGCGTGCTCGCCGCGTTGTGCGATCTTGATATCGAGATGATCCGCACGCTGCTGGCCGAAACCTACTCGAAGAAGCAGAAGCTGCTGGATGCCAACATGCGGGCGATCCAGCTCGGCTATGACTACGCGCGTGCTCACATCACCTGTCCGCTGCCGTTGCGGGTGCAGAAGCTGCAGCAAACCGACGGCCACATCATCATCGACGGCAACACCGCCGCGGCGCTGGGCTGCGTGTACGCCGGCGCCACGGTCGGGGCCTGGTATCCGATCACGCCCTCGACCTCGCTGATGGATGCGTATAAGGGCTTCTGCGAGTCGCTGCGCGTGGACCGGGAAACCGGCCGCAAGAACTACATCATGATCCAGGCCGAAGACGAGCTGGCCTCCATCGGCATGGTGTTGGGCGCGTCCTGGAACGGCGCCCGGGCGTTCACGGCGACCTCCGGTCCCGGCCTGTCGCTGATGCAGGAGTTTCTCGGCCTGGGCTACTACGCCGAGGTGCCGGCGGTGGTGTTCGACATCCAGCGCGTCGGGCCCTCGACCGGGATGCCGACCCGCACGCAGCAGGCCGACCTGCGTTCCGCGGCCTACGCTTCGCACGGCGATACCCGCCAGGTGTGCCTGTATCCGGCCGATCCCGAGGAGTGCTTCGATTTCGCGGTCAAGGCCTTCGACCTGGCCGAGCGCCTGCAGACCCCGGTGCTGGTGCTGTCGGATCTGGACATCGGCATGAACGACTGGATGTGCCCGGAGTTCAAGTGGGATGCGGCTTATCAGCCCGATCGCGGCAAGCTGCTCGATCTGGAGCAGGTCAAGAAGCTCGATCGTTTCTGGCGCTACTACGATCACGACAACGATGGCATCCCGCAGCGCACGTTGCCCGGAATGCATCCGAAGGCATCCTACTTCGCCCGTGGCTCGGGCCATTCGCAGTACGGCGCCTACACCGAGGATTCGAAGGAGTACCAGGTGGTGGTCGACCGGCTGCGCAAGAAATGGCTGACTGCGGCCCGGCTTATCCCTAAGTCGATCGTGCTGCGCAGTGAGCAAAAGACCGAGATCGGCATCGTATCGGTGGGAAGCGGCGACGCGGCGGTGCGCGAGGCGCGGCTGCGGCTGATGGCGCAGGGCATTCACACCGACTATCTGCGGGTGCGCGGCTTTCCGTTCAGCGATGACGTCGAGCCGTTCCTGCAGGCGCACCGGATCAATTTCGTGGTGGAACAGAATCGCGATGCGCAGTTGCGCGCGCTACTGATGCTGGAGACCGGCGTGGACAAGAGCCGCCTGCGCTCGATCCTGCACTACAACGGCATGCCGATCCCGGCGAGCTATGTGTATGACGGCGTGGCCGCGGTGATCACGCCGGAGCGACCGGCCGCGCAACTGGTTGGATGACGCTAAGGAGTCGCCGATGACCATCCTGGCCAAGCCCAAGATCGCGCATCCGGAGCTGCCCCGCAACGCCCTCGGCCTGACACGGCGCGACTATGAGGGTGTGAATTCCACGCTGTGCGCCGGCTGCGGACACGATTCGATCACGGCCGCGATCGTCGAGGCCTGCTGGGCCGACGCGGTGCTGCCGCAGAACGTCGTCAAGCTATCGGGCATCGGTTGCTCATCCAAGACCACGGCGTATTTCGTCGGCGGCGGTCACGGCTTCAACTCGGTACACGGTCGCATGCCATCGATCGCAACCGGCGCCAACGCCGCCAACCGCGATCTGATCTACATCGGCGTCTCGGGCGACGGCGACACGCTGTCGATCGGACTGGGCCAGTTCTGTCATGCGATTCGCCGCAACCTCAACATGGTGTACGTGATCGAGAACAATGGCGTCTACGGTCTCACCAAGGGCCAGTTTTCGGCCTCGGCCGACGTCGGCAGCACCGCCAAGAAGGGCGAGGTCAACAACCAGCCGCCGATCGATCCGGTGCAGCTTGCGATCACGCTCGGGGTGTCGTTCGTGGCGCGCAGCTTCTCGGGCGACAAGGCGCAGCTGGTGCCGCTGCTGCGCTCGGCGATGCACCACCAGGGCTTCTCGCTGATCGATGTGATCTCCCCGTGTGTGACCTTCAACGATCACGAGGGCTCGACCCGCAGCTACGCCTACACGCGCGAGCACTACGACGAAGTGGTGCACGCCGACTTCGTGCCGATGGCACAGGAGATCGCGGTCGATTACGCGCCGGGCGAGGCGGTGGCGGTCAGCCTGCACGATGGCAGCCGGGTGCTGCTGCGCAAGGTCGAGGCTCGCTACGATGCCACCGACCGTGCGGTGGCGCTCGAGACCATCCAGCAGCGGCTGAAGCAGGGCGAATACCTGACCGGGCTGCTCTATATCGGCTCTGACCAGCCGGAACTGCACGCGCTCAACGCCACGCCGGATAAGCCACTTAACCAGATTCCCTACGCCCAGCTCAATCCTGGCCCGCAGGCGCTGGCGAAGACGCTGGCGAAGTTTCGCTGATCAGGTGGGGACTGCTGACCGCCCTGGTCGTGGCGCTGCTGGCCATGGCCGGCTACCTGGTTCACACCCGCGCGCCGCGCTTTCAGGACACCTCCCAGTTCGGGCGCGTGCGCATCTATCCGGCCTGGCTGCGCTCGCGCGGTTTCATGTACCTGTTCTCCGGTGCGCGTGGCTGGAGCCGGGACGAGGAGGGGGCGGCGCGCGAATTCGCGCGCGAGGACTACCTGGTGGTGGGTATCGACAGCCGGCAGTTCCTGGACTGGGCCGGGAAATCTCCGGACACCTGCCTGTACCTGCCGGGCCTGCTCGAAGACTTCAGCCGCTCGCGCCAGCGCTCGATCGATAACTCCCAGTACCTGGCCCCGGTACTGCTGGGGCATGACCTGGGCGGCACGCTGGTGTACATGGCACAGCTGCAGTCCCCGCCGACCGCCTTCAATGCAGCGGTGGTCATCGATCCGCAGGACCAGATCGCGCTGCAGCGAGCGTTCTGTGACCATCCGGCCGCCGCGGCAACCGCGATCGGCAGCGGCCAGAGGATCAGGCCTGAGCGGCTGGGCTCCAACGTGCCCACGCGGGTACTGCTGGACGCTATGGCCAGCGCCGATGAGCGGGAATTTGTCATGGCGATCCCGGGAGCGGCACCCGCGGCGGTGACCGCCGGGTCCGCTCTGCACACCAGCTACCAGCGCTCCCTGGCGAGCATCGCCGAGGAGCGCAGCCGCAGCGGCGTGGGGGATTTGCCACTGGCAGAGGTGCCGGCCACCCAGTCGCCGCGCGATGCGTTCGCGGTCCTGTACTCCGGCGATGGCGGCTGGCGCGATCTGGACCGCAGTTTGGCCGATATTCTGGCGGCCAAGGGCCTGAGCGTGGCCGGCGTCGACGTGCTGCGCTACTTCTGGGCACGCAAATCCCCGGCCAAGGCCGCGGCCGACCTGGCGCGCATCATTCGCTACTATCAGCAGCGCTGGCAGCGCCGCAAGGTGGTTCTGATTGGATTTTCCTTCGGCGCCGACGTCCTGCCGCTCATGGTCAACGATCTGCCTGGCGACCTGCGCTCCGACATCAGCCTGATTACGCTGCTGGCCCCGGAGCGCCGCACCGCGTTCGAGGTCGTGGCCAGCGGCTGGTTTGGGGTACACAACGGTGCTGGAATGGCCATTGCCCCGGAACTGCTGAAGCTGTCGGGCATCCATATTCAGTGTTTCTATGGCTCTGATGAGGGGGCGGACAGTCTGTGCACCACGGCGGAGGCCGCAAAAATGGGCGTCGAGGTCGTGGTAAAGCCGGGCGGCCATCACTTCGATCGAAACTACCAGGAGCTGGCCGATCAGATCCTGGCGGGGGTGCCGTGAAGGCCTCCGCGGCGACCGCCGCGCTGGCCCTGTGCCTGGTCGGCACCACCGCTCCGGCGGTGGTGCAGCCCACCCGCTGGCACTGGGCCGTGGTCCACGGTCACCGCATGTATTACGCCATCCGCGGCAGCGGCCCGACACTGGTTTTGCTGCACGGCGGTGGCGATTCCGGTGAACATTCGTTCGAGCGGCAGCTGGATCTGTTCGCCCTGACCCACCGGATCATCGCCCCCGACCAGGTCGGCCAGGGGCATACGCCCGACGTGAAAGGTCCGCTGAGCTACACCTCGATGATGCAGGACACCGCCAGCCTGCTTTCGTCGCTGCAGCTCAAGGGCTCCGACGTGGTGGGGTTCAGCGACGGCGGGATCCTGGCCCTGATGCTGGCCGTGCGCCACCCGGAACTGGTGCGGCGGCTGGTGATCAGCGGGGTCAACGTCTCGCCCGAGGGGCTGACCGCCGAGCAGTTGCAGGGCTTGCGCGATGCGCAGACCGGTACGCCCAGTACGGTCGATGAAAAACTTGCAAGGCTGTGGCTGACCTCGCCGACCGAGAGTGAGCTGAGTCTTGAGATGCTGTCTAAAGTAGACCAGCCGGTGCTGGTCATCTCGGGGGATCGCGATGCGATCCGACTCGAGCACACGTTACAGATATTTCACGCGCTGCCCCAGGCCGAGTTGTGCGTGCTGCCTGGTACCGATCACTTGACCTTCTCGGGCCGATCCGAATGGCTCAACCCGATCATCAGCTCATTCCTCGATCGAGGCGAACCCTCCAGGACGGCTACACGCTGACGGCGTGCGCTGACAGCGCCGATCCATCGCGCGCATTAGGATGCATGAACAATTCGTGACTCGTGGAACTTAAACAGTCCGTGCGTCGTCAGTCCGATAACAACTCCGTCGTTCCCTGGGCACATTCACTGGAGATCCTCGTGAACCGACCGTACCTGTTGGCGCAGCAACCTAGCGCACCACCTCCCCAGATCCCGCGCGCACGTCCGTTCCCGCCGCATCTGCGGCTCAACGATCCGGCGGTGCGCGCCATGAGTGACTTTCTGCAGGAGCCGCCTCGCACGATTCCCGAGGACGCCACCCTGGAGGCGGTGATCGACCACATGTTTCGCCTCGGGGTGCGTGCCTTCCTGGTGGTGCGCGACAGTTCGGTCGTGGGTCTGATCACCGCCGAAGACGCGCGCAACGCTCGGCGTGCCCGGGCGCGCTCCGATGACCCATCGCACGATCTGCGCGCGGCCGACGTCATGACGCCGTCACTCGAGGTGCCGGCGATCGACTGGCTGACGCTGCAGGACTCGCGCATCAGCGACCTGCTGGAAATCTTCGACGGCACCGGGGTCAAATACCTGGTGGTCTTGCACTCCGAGACCGCCAGCTGGAGCACGGTGCGGGGCTTGATCCACCGCGAGCGCCTGGAACGGCAACTGCTGGAACGCGGATAATCGCATCTGCGCCGCAATGCGATTATTGTGCGCGCATGACCACCATTGGGACCCCGCTGTCCGCCTCGGCGACGCGGGTCATGCTGCTGGGCTCAGGAGAACTCGGTAAGGAAGTCGCGATCGAATTGCAGCGCTTCGGCTGCGAAGTGATCGCGGTCGACCGCTATGCGAACGCCCCGGCCATGCAGCTGGCGCAACGCTCGCACGTAATCGACATGCTCGATGGCAGCGCGCTGCGCGCGCTGGTGGAGCGCGAGCGTCCGGCGCTGGTGGTGCCGGAGATCGAGGCCATCGCCACACCCACGCTGCTGCAGCTCGAGGCCGAGGGGCAGCGCGTGGTGCCGACCGCGCGCGCCGCGCGTCTGACGATGGACCGGGAAGGCATCCGCCGTCTGGCAGCCGAGGAGCTCAAGCTCCCCACCTCACCGTACCGGTTTGCCGGAACCGAGACCGAATACCGCGCCGCCGTGCAGGCGATCGGCCTGCCGTGCGTCATCAAGCCGGTGATGAGTTCTTCGGGCAAGGGCCAAAGCCTGGTGCGATCCGCTGCCGAGGTCGACGCCGCCTGGAGCTACGCCCAACGCGGCGGTCGCGCCGGTGCCGGGCGTGTGATCATCGAGGGTTACGTGCCGTTTGACTACGAGATCACGCTGCTGACGGTACGGCACGGCGGGGCGACCAGTTTCTGCGAACCGATCGGCCACCTGCAGGTGGACGGTGACTACCGCGAGTCGTGGCAGCCGCAGCCGATGTCCCCCAAAGCGCTGGCGCAATCGCAGCAGATCGCGGGCGCGATCACCGGCAACCTGGGCGGCAGCGGCATCTTCGGTGTGGAGCTGTTCATCGCCGGCGATGCGGTGTATTTCAGCGAGGTATCGCCGCGTCCGCATGACACCGGCCTGGTGACGCTGATCTCGCAGGATTTGTCGGAATTCGCGCTGCACGCGCGCGCCATCCTCGATCTACCGGTGCCGATAATCCGGCAGCGCGGGCCTTCGGCCTCGTGCGCGCTGCTGGTGGCCGGCGACTCGCGCGACATTCGTTTCCAGCAGGTCGATCGGGCGCTGACCGCGCCCGATACCGCGCTGCGGCTGTTCGGCAAGCCGGAGGTGCGCGGGCATCGTCGAATGGGGGTATCGCTGGCGCTGGGCGCCACGATCGACGAGGCGCGCGCCAAGGCGCGCGCGATGACGGAAATCTTGCGCAGCGGCGTGCAACTTAGTTAGCGTTTCCGGTGCCGGAGCTGCCGGACATCACGCGTTACCTCGAGGCGCTCGAGGAGCGCATCCTGGGTGCGCGGCTGACGCGCGTGGCGCTCAACAATCCATTTCTGCTGCGGACCGCGACGCCGCCGCTGAGCGCCGCGGCTGGCCGACGCGTGCAGGCACTGCAGCGTATCGGCAAGCGCATCGCGATTGGGCTTCAGGGCGAACTGTGGCTGGTGCTGCACCTGATGATTGCCGGCCGCCTGCACTGGTTCGACGCCGGTACCAAGGTTGCCCGCGCGCGCTTGGCACTGGCGCGTTTCGAATTCGACCGTGGCAACCTGACCCTGACCGAGGCCGGCAGCAAGCGCCGAGCTTCACTGCACCTGGTCGAAGGCGCCGCCGCGCTGGCACGGATTGATCCGGGCGGCCTGGAATTGGCGCACGCCGATGTTGCGACGTTCGGCGAGCGGCTGAAGAGCGAGCAGCACACGCTCAAGCGTGCGCTGACCGATCCGCGCCTGTTCGCCGGCATTGGCAATGCCTACTCGGACGAGATTTTGCACCGCGCGCGGTTGTCACCGCTGGCGTTGACCCGGGCCTTAAGTAGCCAGGAGGTGACGCGACTGCACCAGGCAACGCGCGTCACGCTCGAGGATTGGACGGCGCGGCTGCGCGCACAGGACGCTGGCGGCTTCCCCGAAGGGGTGACGGCATTTCGGCCCGGTATGGCGGTGCACGGGCGCTTCGGTCAGCCATGCCCTGTGTGCGGGACACCGGTGCAGAGAATTCGTTACGCCGACAACGAAACCAACTACTGCCCGCGCTGCCAGACTGAAGGGCGCGTGCTGGCCGACCGCGCACTGTCACGACTGCTCAAGGACGACTGGCCGCGCACCGCGGACGAGCTGGAGCGTCCAAAGTGAGCGCCGGTGTCAGCCGTAGCGCAGTTTGAGCGCGAGCACCGTCGCGGCGAGCACAAACGTGACCGCATTCGCGACTGCCACCGGCAGTGAGGCGATCACCACGCCGTAGCCGAACCATAGCGCCGTGCCGGTGGTAAACGTCAGGTACATCCACAGCGAGATGGCGCGCGTATCGCGGCTACGAATGGTCTTGAGCGCTTGGGGCACGAACGAAATCGTGGTCAGAGTGGCCGCGAGATAACCAAGAAGGTCCGGGTGCATGGGTGTCGATACCTGTATGTCAGCCAAGAACAGCGTGGGAGATCTTTTGCCAGTACGAGAGATGATGAATATAAGTGTAGGTGACGATTGTCTGGCCAGCGATGAACAGCGGTAGTGCGACCAGGTAGACTCGGTGAATGCGCCGATCGACCACGAGGTCACGAGCCACTCCAAACAAAATCAGGATATCGACACCAGCATAGAAATAGTCGGACGGAAACAGCCGCCACTCGGGAAATCGGCCGAAGCCTGCGGCGGTGAGCGCGAAGGTCGCGACAAACATGAGGCGGCGATGATATTCGGGTTTCTTCCGCCAGTAGATAGCCAGAGCTAGGGTACTTCCGAAGCAAAGCATGTCGAATAGCGGGATCATCAGACCAAAATCGGTGTCACTCTGGTGCAATTGCATGGCGTTGAATCGGGCCATGGTGATGGCCGTCGTGACGCCAAGAATGAGCATCGTGGCGGCCATACCGGCACCGAACCGGCCGATCCGGCGGTGCCATGTCACGCTTCGTGTTCGAACCAACAAAGATTGCAGCGGAAAAAACCCAAGCCATGCGGTAAAGACGGCGGCATGGATATAGAGGATGGATGGGCGAGGTATGACGGGATGAATTAAGTTCTGTCCGATCGTATGGCTAAATCCAAATGCGACCACGGCGGCAATCGGGAAAGACATCAGGAAATAGAAATATTTGTCGAGCAAGTAGCCACACCTGGCCGTCATGTAATCCCCCTTCCGGGCCAACATCCTAATTTAGTTGTGCCGACCGATGCTCTGCCTAGCAGCGCCGCCTGCTAGACTGCCGCCCCATGAACGCACCAAGGATCGTCGCCATCATCCTGATCGCGGCCGGGGTACTGGGCCTGGTCTATCACGGCTTCAGCTATACCAAGTCGACGCACGAGGCCAATATCGGCTCGGTACAGCTGTCGGTGCAGCACAAGGACCGGGTATCGGTGCCGGATTGGCTCGGAGTCGGCGCCATCGTCCTCGGTGTGGCGCTGCTGGTGTTCAGCGGCCGCAAGTCCTGATCGAAGGCTTAAGCTCTCGCGAGCGTCGGTGGCTGGCGCTGGCCGCCCTAGCGGTGCTGGCCACGCGCCTGCCCTGGCTCACCGACGGCTACGGCTCCGATCCCGACGCCTATCGGGTCGAGATGGCCGCCAGAGAGCTGGCACGGACCGGGATATACGATGTTTCGCGCCTGCCCGGATATCCGGCCTATGAATACCTCACGTCGCTGAGCGCGCTCGCGCCCGCCTGGGTCTCCAACCTGGTCACGGCGCTGTTCAGCGTGGTGGCTTTCGTGCTGTTTGCACTGCTGCTGCGCGAGTTGGCGGTGCGCCGCTATCTGCTGATCGGACTCGCGCTGGCGATGACGCCGGTGATCTACGTCAACAGCTGCTGCACCATGGACTATATCCCGGCGGTCACGTTGCAACTGGCGGCCACCTACGCCGTGCTGCGCCGGCGTCCGCTGCTCGGCGGCCTGTTGCTGGGCGTGGCCGCGGGGTTTCGCATCACCGCGGGAGCCTTGGTCCTGCCGCTATGCCTGTGGCTGTGGCTGACACTGGAACGTCGGGTGGCGCTGCGTCAGAGCGTGGTATTCGCCGTCACGATGCTGTCGATCGGCACGTTGTGCTACCTGCCGGTCTGGCGCCTGTACGGTCGGACATTTTTCGGCTTCTACGATAATCACTGGGGGCCACCGCTCGATGTCGTCGTGACGCGGGCTCTGCCGCTGGTGTGGGGACCGCTGGGCGTGGCAGCTCTGATCGCGTTGCTGTGCGCACTGCCGTTCTATCATCGATTCGCCGCGCAGACTGTGCGGCATCCGCCGACGCGCGCCGTCGTCCTGCTGGCTGCATTCAGCGTCGGGCTGTACTTGATCGCCTTTCTGCGCCTACCCGATGAGGCCGGCTATTTGATTCCGGCGGTGCCGTTCGTGCTGCTGGCGATCGCAGTGCTGACCCCTTCCTGGGCTTCCGGCATGGTCGCGGTGCTGCTGCTGGCATCACCATGGATCGGTGCCGGATCGATTGTCGAGGACCATCGGGTGCGCGAGTCGCAGCAGCGTGCGACGCCGGCCGTCATCGAGGCGGCGGCGCGGCTGCCGGGTAAGGCGGTGATCGTGTGCGGCTGGGTTTTGCCGCGCATCACGCTGCAGCTCGGGGATACTTACGCCGGTGCCCACCAATTCGTCTACCTGATCGAAAATCCGGAAGACTATCGGCACTATGTTTTGGAAGGCCGCGAGGTGTACTACCTGCCGGGCGTGGATCGGTACGAATCGCAGGCCCATGAGCTGGAACTGGCGCAGCTGGGCGCGCGTCCGCTCTCGGTGGCGCCCGAGCGCCAGCGGCCGGCCTCCACGGGGGAGTGATAGACTCCGCGACCTTCGAATTGCAGGAGTGCAGCGCAGTGGGCAAAGGCGATCGCAAGACCCGACGTGGCAAGATCTACCGTGGCTCGTTCGGCAAGACACGGCCGAAAGATCCGCACAAGAAGAAGAAAGCCGAGGGCGCGGGCCGAACGGGAAGCGCCCGCAAATAGTGAGCTGTCTGCCCCGCCCGCTCGGTCAGTGGCTGGCGGTGGTCCTGATAGCCGCCGCAGTGCCTTACCCTAGCGCGCTCGCGGCGGACACTCCACCGGAACTGGCCGCGCTGCGCGCGGCACGGCCAGCCATGGTGCGCTCGCTCGTGGCAGCCTCCGAGCGCTGCATCGAGCGTACCGATACCTAGCATCCGGTGTTTCACGGCTGCATCGACTGGCACTCGGCTGCCCACGGCATCTGGTCGCTGGTGGCCGCGGGCGACATGCTGCACGAGCAGAGTCTGGTGGATCGGGCGATGCAGCTGATGCCGGTGGAGGGCATCGCCCAGGAGCGCGCCTACCTGCGCGAGCATCCGAATTTTGAAATGCCCTACGGGCGAGCGTGGTTTCTGCGCCTGGCCGCTGACTTCGAAACCGTCACGCACGACACCCGGCTGCGGGCCATGGCCGACGAGGTGGCCGGCTCCATCGCCGATCGCTTCGTGCGCGCGCACGTCAACACCGCCTCGCAGGCCTACAGCAGTGCGTCCTGGGCACTGATCAATCTGCGCTACTACGCGGTGTTCACCGGCGATGCCGCCCTGGTGCACGACATCGATGCGCGCATCGATGAGGACTTCGGCCATCCAAGCGGGATCTGTCCCGGGCTTACGGATGACCGGCAGATGCACGACTTCATGCCGATCTGCACCAATTGGGCCTGGCTGATCAGCTCGCGCCTGGATTCCCAGCAGTTCCGCGACTGGGTGCACGGTTTTCTGCCGGCTGCCTCGCTGCCCGCGCCGGTACATACGCCTACCACCGCGCACGAGCACGGCCTGAACTTCTCGCGCGCCTGGGGTCTGTGGGCCATCTACCAGCGCTCCCAGGATCCGGCCTACCTGCGTGCCTACCAGCAGCACCTGCAGGCCAGCTTCGATCACCCGGACTGGTGGACCGGGACTTATGACGAAGTCGGGCACTGGGTTGCCCAATTCGGGATTTTGGCGCTATATCTGCCGTATCGGGAATCGCCATAGCCGACTAAGAACGGTGGCTGCGATGGGAGACAGCCGGGGCCAGCCTTCAGATAGCGGGCAGCGTGCGCTTGCACATCGCGGGCGCGCGGCGCTGCTGCTGTGCTCGCTGCTGGCCGCGGCGACGCCGGCCGCCGCCAAGCGCATCGCGCTGGTGATCGGCAACGACAGCTACCAGCACGTCACGGCCCTCAAGAACGCGCGCTCGGACGCCAAGGCCGTGGCCGATGTGCTCAAGAGCACCGGCTTCACGGTGATCGTGAAGCAGGATCTGACGCTGGAAGCGATGAAAGAGGCGGTGCGCAACTTCAAGGCGCAGATCTCCGGTGGCGATGACGCGGTGTTCTATTTCTCCGGTCACGGGGTGCAGTTTGCCGGCACCAACTACCTCATTCCGATCGACATCCTGCCGCAGAGCGAGGAGCAGGTGGCCGACGACGCGGTACCGCTGCAGCGCATCCTGGATGACCTGCAAGATCAGAAGACCAAGTTCGCTCTCGCGATCGTCGATGCCTGTCGCAACAATCCATTCAAGAGTTCCGGCCGTGCCATCGGCGGGCGCGGGTTGGCGCCGGTGTCGGCGGCCACTGGCCAGATGGTGCTGTATTCGGCCGGGGCTGGCCAGGAGGCGCTCGACAACCTGGGGCCGAAGGATTCTGATCCGAACGGCGTGTTCACCCGAGTGCTGATCAAAGAGATGCTCAAGCCGGGCCTGCCGGCCGAGCAGGTGCTCAAGCGAGTGCGCGATCAGGTGGTGACGCTGGCGCAGGGCGCCAACCACGATCAGGTGCCCGCGGTCTACGATCAGTCGATCGGCGAGTTCTATTTCGTGCCGGGAAGCGCTGCCAGCGCCGGCGCGGCGAGCGCGACGGCGCCGGCGAGCGCACCCGCGACGACTGCCATGCACGTCGAGAATGCCGCCGAACTGGAGCAGTCGTTCTGGGACCGCATCAAGGACAGCAAGGATCCAGTCGACTTCGAGCAATACAGCAAGCAGTTTCCGAACGGACCACACACGGCCGAGGCGGCCCTGATGGTGCGCAAGCTCAAGAGCGCGCCGGCCGCAGCGACGCAGGTTGCCCGCGTGCAGCCGGGCGAGCGTCCCGCGACCCCGGCCGGCCAGGGTGCCAATGTGCGCGCCGCGCCTTCGCCATCGCCAGTCGATGGTCAATGGGCCGGCAGTTACGACTACGGCACCGGCACCGGCAATCGCGCGGTGCAGTTCGCCATGGTGCTGCAAGCCGATGGCGCGCGCGTTTTCGGGCGCGTCATCGAGGCCAACACCTTCGGCGGAGCGGCCAAGCAGCTCAACGCCAACCTGCAGGGCTCGCTGCAAGGGGGCAACGTGCAATTCACCAAAACCTACGACGGCAGCGGCGGCTATTCGCAGTCGGTGCAGTATTCGGGTGTGCTGTCACGCGACGGCAGCTCGATCAGCGGCACCTGGGAGCTGCGCACCGGCAATCAGGTGTCACGCGGCAACTGGCAGGCACACAAGGCGTCGCGGCAGTAAGCACCGAGGGGCATGGCGCATTCAGCGCTCGGCGTAGCTCTGCGCGAATTCCACCAGCGTGCGACCGACGGCCGAAAGGCTCTCAGGCGAGCATTTGTCCGGCGTGTCGTGGGTCGTATTGAACCAGGGCGAATAATCGAAGTCGATCAGCAGCAGGCTCGGGATGCCCAGGCGCGCCAAGGCGACCTGGTCATCACCGATCGGGCCGATCGTGGGGCCATCGACGAATACCGCGGGAGCGATCGAGCGGCCGATGCGCCACAGAGTCTCCACCTGGGTGCGCGCCGACTGCAGCGAGTCCGCCTCCGGCTTGAGCGTCAGGCCGCGTTTGCCGACCATGTCCAGGATCACGGCGACCTGCGCTCGCGGCCCGGCATAAAAATTCTCGACATGCGCCGCGAAATACGGCGAGCCAAGCGCGTGCCAGTGCGGATCGCCGGCTCCGAGGGACAGCGGGCCCTCCTCACCGTCGAAAAACACGAAGTCGACGCCGACGCTCGAGTCCGAGCTGTGGCTGAGCACGCGCGCGCTCTCGAGCAGTACCGCGACTCCGGAGGCGGAATTGTTGGCACCGGGCATGGGCGCTGAGCGCAGCTTCGGATCAGCGTCCTTGTACGCCGCGATGATCGAGTCGTAGTGGGTGCCAAACAGCACCCGGTTGTCGCGCATCGGATGCAAGCGGGCGACGATGTTGGTCAGGTGCAGGGCGATGCCGTCGTCACGCAGCTCGGTCCACTCCTGGCGCTTGAGCGTGACATCCGGATCGTCCGCAAGATTCTTCAAGATGTAGTCGATCGCGCGCGCGTGGCTCGGTGTGTTGACCGAGCGCGGCGTCAGTCGCACCAGATCCTGAAGCTGCTGCATGGCGCGAGTGGCGTCCCAGTGCGCGCTCACGGCTGGAGCGCCTTGCGAGAAGCTCGATGTCGCGGCCAGCGCGGCGCCGGCAATTATCGATGCGAGGCTCGCCACCGAACCTTTCATGCCACGGCCCGTGATCGCAGCAAGGTGCAGGCGAGGGCGACCAATCCCAACAGCGCGGCGAATGCGTAGGTGATGGCGCGCGAGCCGATGGTCGGAATGAGGATGAACGTGGTTCCGAGGGTGCCGACGACGTTACCGACGGTCGAGACCGCATACACGATGCCGGAGATACGGCCGATCTCGCTGGTGGCCGGCGCCATCAGGCGCACGATGATCGGGCTGAGCCCACCCAGAAAGGTCAGCGGCACGATCAGCAGCGCCGCGGAGGCCAGCAGGATTGCGCCCGGGCCGTCGCCGGCGTTCGTCAACGTTGCCTGCAGCAGATGGTCGGCCGCAGCGGGAATCAGTGCCAGATACAGCGCCGCGATCGCATTCGCAATCACCAGCAGTCGGGCCGATGGCCAGGTGTCCACCAGCCGCCCGCCGAAGAAATAACCGGCTGCGAGCGCAAACAGCACCGTGGAGATCAGGCCAGCCCAGGTGCCGATGCCGCCACCGAAATAGGGATACAGATAGCGGCTGGCGATCATCTCGAAGCCCATCACGACCGTTCCGACCGCGAACGCACAGGCGTACAGGGCCAGTGCCCGGCCGCGCATCACTGCGTATCCGCCCACTTGCGATTGTGCTGCTCGATCGCCTTGAGCGCCTCGACCGGCGCGAAATCGTCGGTCAGGACCTTGGCGTTTCGATTGACGGTCGCATCCCCTGGCGCCAGGAATCGGCGCGCCTTGATCAGCGTCGGCAGGTCGTAGCGCAGGTGATACTTTGCCTGTTGCGTCTCGGCCCGCGCGGCCAGATCAGAGTCGGTGAGGCGCGCGCCCTGGTAGGCGACGGTGACGATGTTGCCCTCGGCGGGATAGAAATCGAGCGCCGGAAACACCGCGCCGATGGTGCGGGTGGCCGAGTCGAACAGCATGGTCGAGGGCTCCACGTTCTGTACCAATACGCCGCCAGCGCGCAGGTGCGAGCGCGCCAGCTGGTAGAACTCTTTCGTCAACAGGTGAAACGGGACGAACGGCCCGCGATAGGCGTCCACCAGGATCATGTCGTAGCTATCGCTGCTATTGCGCAGGAACAACCGGCCGTCGCTCACCACGACATGGAAGGTCTTGTCAGGGCGGGCGGCAAAATATTTTTCCGCGAATCCCACGATCACCGGATCAAGTTCCACCGATGTGACCTGGTCTTGGGGCAGGGAACGATGCAGGTAGCCGGCGGTGCTGCCGCCACCGAACCCGATCTCCAGCATGGAGTCGGCGTGATCGGTGTAGACCAGTCCGACGGTCATGTAGCGCGTGTACACCACCGGCAGGTCGAGCGGATCGGCGGTGTCGACGATGGTTTCGGTGTACAGGCGCCGGTTGAAGCCGAAATTCATCGACACGAACTGATCCTGCTTGTACACGTAGATGTTGTTGTAGAGCGATTCCTTGTTCTCGAGCAGCCGCTTCTCGCCGGCCATCGCGCCAGGGGCGAGCCAGATTACGATCAGAACCAGAACACCGCTACGCAGCGCCATGCACGACCATGACGGGCATTGTATGCAATCCGCTGTTCAGCGGCGGCTCGCCAGTGCGCCGATCAACGCCTGTTCGAACGCCACGATGGCGTCACGATTGCCGTCGGCATGCGGCGCGGCGCCGGCAATGGCTTCCCGGCGGGCACGGCGCTGCGCCGGATCGCGCGCCTCGTGGCCTGCGCGTACCGCAAGATCCAGGTACTGATCGCGCGTCGCCGCCACGCCGTCCGGGATCCTGATCTGTCGCAGCAGCCCGGCCGCAAGCCGCTGGCGCTGGAATTGACCTTCGAGCGTCACGATCGGCAGGCCGCGATGAATCGCCTGCCAGGCGGTGGTGTAGCCGGAGAACGCCGGGCAGTCCAGGTACACGTCCATCTGATCGAGATAGTCTTGGAATGGACCGGGTCGCATCCACGGCGTCACCCGCAAATGCGCATCCGGATCGAGTCCCTCGGCGCGAAAGGCCGCGGCGAGTCGCGCGCGCAGCCGCTCGCTCGCCCAGGCTTGCCTGCTGGGCGAGGCCAGCCAGAATTCACTCGGCCCGGTCGCCTTGGCGATGCGAGCCAGCAGCCGGTCATCCTCGGGGTCGAACTTGATGGGCTGCTGGCACAGCGCGAAGCGCACGACGTCAGCCGGCCGCGCCGGAGCATCCCAGGGTTGGACCTGCGGCACGTTAAGCTCGGTGCACACGCCCGTGCCGGGCAAGCGCACCAGCTGTTCACGATAGTGCGCCTCCGCATCGGCAGCCTCCAGCAGTTCGCCCGAGACGTACAGATCCATATTCGGCAGACCAGTGGTCACCGGATGGCCCCAACCGGCGACCTGCAGTGGTGCCAGACGCAGCGTCGCCAGAGTGCAGGTGGCCGGATCCATGCCGACCTCCGGATAGAAGATCACCTCGGGCCGCTCGCGGGCGATCTCCTCGAGCCAGCCGCGCGTGGATCGCGGGCCGCCCACGAAACGGTCGACCTGGCGCTTGGCCCAGTCAGTCTCCTCA
>DASXYW010000016.1:0-85762 GCA_036502265.1 Steroidobacteraceae bacterium
GATCACCACTGCAGCCGTGCTCAGCGCGCTGACCGCCGCGGCGCCAGTGCGCGCCGACCTCACGCCAGCCAGCGCGCACATCGAGCTGCCCGCATACCGGGGCACGCTTCGGGATGACTACTATCCTGCGGATGCCCGCAGCCATTACATCCAAGGGCGCTCGCTGGTGGAGTTCTCGCTGAACGATCGCGGTGTTCCGACCGACGTGACCGTGATCAAGTCGGAGCCGGCGCGCGAGTTCGATAACACCTCCGAGCGCCTGGTCAAGAATCTGCGATTCGAGGTGCCGGCGAACTGGGATGCGGGGGGTGCGCAGTCGCACCGGTTTCGCATCGGGGTGCGTTATCAGGTGCTGGCGTGCGTGAATTTCTCGAAGTGCGAGATCGCCAGCCGCGCGCCACCTGAGGACTTCGATACCGCCGATCGCACCTACGTGGTCAGTGCCCAGCAGCGTGTGTTATCGATGAGCGCCGGTGCCGCGCGTGGGTCGGCCCCGCCGCCGGCCTACACAGGCTCGCCGGATGCGCCGCGGGGTGCCCCTGCGTCGCTGCCGCCAGCCCCGAGCGGGCCGGCCGCGCCATCGGCACCCGCCTCGCCGGGCGGCGAGGAGATCTATCCGCCGGGCTGAGCACGCGCGCAGCCCGGTGGTGACGTCAGCCTCAGTGCGCCCCGCCGGCCGCGCCGCCGGTGGCGAACTGCTCCTTGGAAAGCATGCCGGAATGACCGGTGTCCATCATGTCGAACACCTTGGTCTGGTAGGCGATGTACTCCTCGTGTGACACGGTGCCGTCGCCGTCCGTGTCGATCTTGTGCATCATTTCTTTGGTGCGCAGGCCGCGGGCAAATCCGCCGGTGGCGATGCCTGACAATTCACCGCCGTTCGGACTGATGAATTCCTTGGCATCCACCTTGCCTGCCTTGTTTTTGTCCAGCATCCCAAAGACCTTGTCGTGAAAGGCCAGCCATTCATCCTTGGACACCATGCCGTCGCCGTTGGTGTCGATCTTGTGCATCAGCGCCATCGAGTGCAGGCCACTGGCATAGCCCGCGGTCGCAAACGAGACCATGTCGTCGGCGCTCGATGCGCCGGCCGAATAAGCAATGGCAACGGCGCAGGCCGCCAGGAGAGCCGCGCTCCGCAATGGACGTAACGTGAACATGTGTAGTTCCCTCTGATATTGGGTGATCGACATAGCTGCTATTCGCTCGCGTCCCATCGCCGGTTACGTGGAGCGCCACGCTGAGGGCCTGGTTGGGGCATTATCCCTTTGATTCTTCACCGGAGCTTTCGCCCATGAGCCGACCCAGTATAGCCGACAAGCGCCGTGGCTTTCACGAGCTGCATGCCAGCGGCTGCTTCGTGATTCCGAATCCGTGGGACGTGGGCAGCGCGCTGCTGCTGCAATCCCTTGGGTTTCGGGCTTTGGCCAGCACCAGCTCAGGTTTCGCCTGGAGCTGCGGGCAGGCCGACGGCAGCCCGGCACGCGAGCAGGTGCTGACGCACCTACACACCCTGGTCGATGCGACGGATGTGCCAGTGAATGCGGATTTCATGGCTGGCTTCGCTCACGACCCGGACGGGGTGGCTGCCAGCGTCACCTTGGCGGTCGAGACCGGGGTGGCCGGCCTGTCGATCGAGGACTCGACCGGTGACCCCGAGCGGCCGCTGTACGACCTGGAAACGGCGACCCTGCGGCTGCGCGCGGCGCGCCGGGCGATCGACCGCAACGGCGGCGACACACTGCTGGTGGGGCGCGCCGAATGCTTTCTGTTCAGCCACCCGAGCCTGGAAGAGACCATTGCGCGCCTGCAGTCCTACGCGCATGCCGGAGCGGACTGTCTGTACGCGCCGGGCCTGGCTAGCCGCGAGCAGATAGAAGCGGTGGTGCGCGCACTGGCGCCCAAGCCGGTCAACGTGCTGATCGGATCGGCGAGCGGTCTGAGCGTCGCGCAGGCCGCGGCAATGGGGGTGCGACGCATCAGCGTGGGCGGTTCGCTGGCGCGGGTGGCGTGGGGTGCGCTGATGCGCGCGGCCCGATTGCTGGCCGAGCAGGGCAGTTTCGCCGGCTTTGCCGACGGCGCCGATGGCCGTGAGCTCAATCGACTGTTCGGATCGCTCCCGCGTCCGGACGCCGGGCCCACGCCGCAATGATTTGCTGCAGCTGGCGCAGGCCGTCGGTCAGCGCCGCCGGGCCCGGCTGCAGAATGTCGCTCGATTTAATCTCCAGCAGCTGCTGCGCACGAACCGCGGGCAGAACTTCCCATCCCGGCCGCTCCAGTACGCGCGCCGGATTAAAGCGCTTGCCGCACCACGAGGCGATCATGATGTCCGGTGCGCGGCGCACCACCTCGAGCGGATCGGCGATGATGCGCGCACGGGCCAGCGACTGAGTCGAGAGTTCCGGGAAGCAGTCCTCGCCGCCGGCAATCTCGATCAGCTCGCCGACCCAGCGAATGCCGCAGATCAGCGGCTTGTCCCACTCCTCGAAATAGACCCGCGGGTGGCGCGGCAGCGTCGCCGCGGCCGCACGTGCCTGCTCGATGCCATGCTGCAACTGCGCCGCGAGCGCATCGGCGCGCACCGCCGCATCCACCATACGACCGAGCTGGCGCACGAACTCCAAGATCTGCGCCACGCTGCGCTGATTGAACACGTGCACCTCGATGCCGGCCCGAATCAGCTCGGCGGCGATCTCGGCCTGCAGATCGGAGAATCCAAGCACCAGGTCGGGCTTGAGCGCCACGATGCGATCGATGCGGGCGGTGGTGAATCCGCAGACCCGGGGCTTTTCCCGCCGCGCGCGCACCGGCCGCACGGTGAAACCGGAAATGCCTGCGATCCGGTCCTGCTCGCCGAGCAGGTAGAGCGTCTCGGTCGTCTCCTCGGTGAGGCAGACAATGCGGCGCGGACCGCGCGTGGGCTTCGGGCTCATGCGGCGATCGGGCGCGTGGGCGCGTTGTTGCCGGCGGAAGTGCCGGTACTATACTGCAGGCTTGCTTCACTCACAGGGTGATGTATGTGCGCAGCGTGGTTCCGACGCGTTTCAACGATGGCGCTGCTGGCCGCGGCGCTGATACTGCTGAATGGCCTAAGCGTGACGTGGGGCGCGGACTCGCCGGTCAAGATCGGTATCATCGGCGCCGGCCACATCGGCGGCACGTTGGCGACGCTGTGGGTAAAGTCCGGCCACGAGGTGATGATTTCCTCGCGCCACCCCGAGGAGCTCAAGCCACTGGCCCAGTCGCTGGGTCCTAAGGCTCACATCGGTACGCCGCGCGAGGCTGCCTTGTACAGCGACGTGGTGCTGATCTCGATCCCCTACGGCGCCTTGCCGCAGGTCGGCAAGGAGCTGCAGCACGAGCTGGCGGGCAAGATCGTGCTCGACACCGGCAATCCATACCCCGAGCGTGACGGCGACATGGCAATCGAAGCCCGGCGAGCGGGTACCGGCGTGGCTTCGGCGCAGTTCCTGCCCGGCGTGCGACTGGTGCGTGCCTTCAACGCCATCAATTACAAAAGTCTCGCCAGCGAAGCGCATCGCGCCGGTGATCCGATCGCCATCCCGCTGGCGGGCGATGACGCGCAGGCACTCGCGGTGGCCTCGCAGCTGGTGCGCGATGCCGGATTCGAGCCGGTGGTGGTCGGAGCGCTCTCGAGCGCCAAGTCATTCGACGTCGGCTCGCCGGTGTATGTGCAGCTGCTTTCGGCCAAGCAGTTGCGCGAGCGCCTTAGTCTTAAACCCTAGCGTCTCAGGCGCCGAAAGCCGCGCCGCGAATCGTCCGGTACCAGTCCTCGGCTCGCTGCGATTCGGTGGCCTGAGTATCCGGCTGGGCAGCCGCGGCGACCTGCTCGGGGGTTGACGGCGCCGCCGTTGAAACGATCTGACCGTCGCGCAAGCCGAATTGCCCGGGGATCGAGACGGCGCGATCGCGGGACAGATGGCTGTAGCACACACTGTCGAACGCGGGCGCAGGTATGGCGCGATCCGACAGCAGGGCGACCAGCGCCGCGGCGCACTGCTGCGCCTGGCTCACGCCGGCGGACGCCGACTTTGGCATGGCATCGGCAATACAGGCATCGCCGATCACATGCACGTGATCGAGCAGCGTCGACTGAAAACTTGCGGGGTTGATCGGACACCAGCCGTGTCCGGAGGCCAGCCCCAGATCGAGTGCCAGCGCTGCGGGTGCCTGTGGCGGAATCACGTTGGCGACCGCGACCGCATGCGCGCCGTTGCCCGCGTACAAGGTCATCGACGCACTGTCCACGCGGCGCACCTCGCCGCCCTCGGTCGAGGGGATCCACTCGATCATGCCGGGGTGCAATGCTTGCCAGGCGGCACTGAACACGTCCTGGCGCGGAAAGTGATTGTTGCCATCGAAGATCAGGATCTTGGAGCGCGGTTTGTGCTGCGAGAGGTATGAGGCGATCAGACTGGCGCGCTCGAACGGGGCCGGCGGGCAGCGCATCAGGCCCGAGGGTACGCAGATGGCCACCACGCCGCCGTCCGACATCGCCCGCAGTTGCTGCGCCAGCAGGCGCGTCTGCTCGCCGGCCTGCCAGGCATGGGGCATGCGGCGCGTGGCCGCCGGGTCGTAGCCTTCGATCCGATCCGACAGAAAGCGGATGCCGGGTGCGACCACCAGGCGATCGAACGACAGCGTGCGGCCGTGCTCGAGCCGCACGCGAGTGCCACTTGCATCCAGACCCAGTGCGCGCTCGTGCACGCGCGCGATTCCGGCAGCGCGTACGCCGGTATCGGACACCAGCAGCGAGGAAAATTCACGCAGCCCGGCGATGACCTCATTGCTCATCGGACAGGTGACATAGCGCTCGACCGGATCCAGCAGCATCACCTCGATCGAGGGCTCGAGCTGACGCAGGCGCAGGGCGCAGGCCGAGCCGGCGAAGCCCGCGCCGATGACCAGCACGCGCGCGCGAAGGGACGGCCGCGGGGAGCGTCGACGTGGCCCTGCCAATACGGTGCCCGAGGCGCCGACGGCGACGGCGGCCGCGGTGAGTGCCAGACATCGGCGCCGATCGATCATTCCCACTCGAGCTGCTGGTACACGCGCGCGACATTGTGCGGGTGAGTGCTGTCCCACAACAGCCAGTCCGACCGTTGATCGGCGGCCACCTGTGCGATCGCGTCCTGCATCGAGCCCCCGTGCGCGAGTTGAGTGCGCACGCCATCGACCAGGGCCTGCAGGTAGCGCTGTTCGGGCGCCAGGGCCGCGGCCAGCTCGTCGGTCGGCGGACCATGACCGGGCACCACGTGCGTGGCCGACTGCTCTCGCAGCTGCGCGATCACATCGAGCCAGCCGCGGGCGCTGCCATCGATCGCGGGCAGGCGTCCGCGAAACAGCAAGTCTCCGGTCCAAAGCGTACGGGTCTGCCGATCGAACACTGTCAGGTCACAGCCGGTGTGGGCCGTCGGCCAGGCCTTAAGCTGCAGCCGGCGGCCGCCCAGATCCAGCTCCAGCGTCGAGGCCACCGCCATATCCGGGCCCACGATTTGCGCTGCCGAGGCCGGCGGATCCAGGTCGGCGCGGTATTGCTGCAGGAAGAACTCACGGCTGCGTGCCATCGCGGCGGCGAGCCCGGCGTGACCGACGAAGTGCGGATGATCGGGCTGGAACGCGGCATTGCCGAGCACGTGATCCACGTGCACGTGCGTGTTGATCACATAACATATCGGCAAGCTCGTGTGCTCGCGAACACTGGCGCGCAAGGCGCGTCCGATGCGAACCGATCCGCCGGTATCGATCACCGCCACGCAGCGCTCACCAACGATGAAGCCGATATTGGCAATGTCGTCGTGACCGGGCGCATCCAGCGGCAGCGGCCGCCCGAGGTGCACGTACACCCCTGGCGCCAACGGTTGTACGGTGAAATCGTCGCGGTCGGCGTGAGCCGGCGCGATCGCAATCGCAAGGGTCGCGACCAGGGAGCTTAAAGCAGCTGGCCGCAGCGCCGATCCCGGCCGCCTCAACGCGTTCCGCCGCCTCCGCGCGCTGCCGCGGCCGGCGCGCTGTCGGCGAGCGTTCCGGTCCAGCTGGCGTTGAAGTGCGCATCCTTGGAGTCCACCGCATCGACCACGATTGGCGTGGCTAGCGGCTGATCGGAGGCGATGCGCAGCGTCGGGTTCTCGCTCAGCGAGATGCCGGTGTCGGCCTCGAGCAGCGTGTGACCCCCGCTGCTGAAGCGGATATGCGATACATAGTGGGCCGGAATCGGCTCGCCGCTGCGCGGGTCGATCTGAAAGCCGGAATTATTCGGATGCCGGATGCTCAGCGTGACTGCGTGCTCATCGGGCGTGGCGCGAAAGCGGATGTCACCCAAGGTGCCGGCGGCGGTCGGGCTCGGCGGGGCGGAACAGCCCCCCGCAGCATTGACCCAGGCACTTCGCATCTCGAGCCGGCCGTCGCTGGATTCGGCGATCGCACGAATCGAGGTGAAGCGGTCCACGCGTACGCGCATGCCAATCTCCGCCACGCGCGCTCCCTCGGCCACGTCGAAGGTAGCGGCCAGCGGCGAGGGGTTATTGTCGATGATGACCCGGATCTGCTTGATGTGACCGAGGGCCGTTTGCCCGAAACGCAAAGTCAGCGGTGTGGCTGCTGGATCCGGGGTGTTCTGCGGGGCCTGAAGGCTCATGTAGCTGTCATCCACCTGGCCGATCAGGCGGTCGGAATAGAAGTGTTGCTGCAGGTACTGCCAGGCGCCAACGGACGGCGTCTGGGTATCGGCCAGGGCCAGCAGCGGAATCAGAAGACCGAGCGCGACCCATCCTCGAGCGGTACGAGGCCTGGGCCGCCAAGCGGAAGCGAGCGCGATCACGGCATCTCCTTGGGAGCTTGAGCTGCAGTTGGCATGGTCCAATTCTAACCTTGCCCCTCGGGCGCGCCCGCCTGGGATTAGTAAACTACGCGTCATCAGTCACTTGCGACAACTTTATCGACCCATTCTATCCAATGCCAGACCGGCACCGAAGTGCCGGTGGCCAGGTGCGAGAGACAGCCGATGTTGGAGCTGAGGATCAGCTGCGGCTCACCGTGCAGCAAGTGCTCAAGCTTGCGGTCGCGCAGCTGCCGCGACAGGGTCGGTTGCAGCAACGAGTAAGTGCCGGCCGAGCCGCAGCACAGGTGCGTCTCATCCGTGTCCTGCTGCTGCGCCCCCAGCGCGCGCAGCATCGGCTCGACCTGATCGCGGATCTTCAGTCCATGCTGCAGCGTGCACGGCGTCTGCAGCGCGATCCGGGGTGCCGCCGGCAGGCGCGCGCGCCGCTGAAGAGCAGGCAGCTCCGGCAGCAGAAATTCGCACAGCTCGCGCGTCGCCTGGCTCACACGCTCGGCTCTGGCGGCGTACTGTGGATCGGTACGCAGCAAGCGGGCGTACTCGCGCAGCATCAGCGCGCAGCCGGAGGCGTTGACCACGATGGCCTCGATCTGCCCGGACTGAAGCAGCGGCCACCAAGCATCGATATTGCGCCGGGCGTTGGCGAGCGCTCCGGGCTGATCATCCAGGTGATGGCGGATCGCTCCGCAGCAGCCGGCGGCATTCACGCGCAGCGTCTGCACAGCAAGGCTATCGAGCACGCGTGCGCTGGCGGCATCGATCGAGGGCGCCATGGCTGGCTGAGTGCAGCCCTCGAACAACACCACTTTGCGCGCGTGGTTTCGTTGCGGCCAGGGGCCGGCGGCACGGTGCGGCGCCAGCTTGCTGCGCAGTGCGCCTGGCAGCACCCAGCGCAGCGTGCGGCCGACGGCGTAGGCTGCGCCGAATACTCGACGGTGGGACAAACCTTCGCGCAGCAGCCAGAACAGCAGCCGCTGATGCAGAGGCCGGCGCAGCTGCGCCGCTACCACCGCGCGGCCGACGTCGAGCAGTCGCCCGTACTCGACCCCCGAGGGGCAGGTGGTCTCACAGTTGCGGCAGGTCAGGCAGCGATCCAGGTGCAGCTGGGTGCTGGTGGTGGCCGCGGTGCCCTCGAGCAGCTGCTTGATCTGGTAAATGCGCCCGCGCGGCCCGTCGAGTTCATCACCGAGCAGCTGGTAGGTGGGACAGGTGGCATTGCAGAATCCGCAGTGAACACAGGCGCGCAGCACGGCCTCGGCTTCATCACCTTGGGCGCTGCCCTTGATCCAGGCTGCCAGCCGGGTTTCCATCGCGGCGCTACAGCTCGGCGACCAGCCGGCCAGGATTGAAGATGCCGTGCGGATCGAGGCGCGTCTTGAGGCGCCGATGCAGCGCCAGCACGGCGCTTGAGAGCGGATGGAAGCGCTGTCCGGCTTGGCCGCCACGCCAGTGCAGCGCGGTGCCGCCGGCAGCGGCGGCGAGCGCTCGCCAGTGCGCGGCCGGTTGCACGCTGGCATACCAGCGCAGCGCGCCGCCCCATTCGATCAGTGGCGTGGCCACTTCGGTCAAGGGCGGCGCCGTGCTGGGTAGCGACAGTCGCCACACCGCGGTGCCGGCGCGAAAGAACTCGTGCGTCTGTTCGCGCAGGCTGCGCCACAGCGCGTCCCCGACCCGCGCTTCGAGTAGCTCGCCGCCCAAACGGGCGCGGGCCGCGCTCACCGCCGCCTGCGCGCCCGACAGTCGCAGCCAGGCCTGGCCGCGCCACCAGGCGGTCGCGGAAATCGGCAATGGCTGGCCGGCCCAGCGATTGAAGGATTCCAGCGCCTGCGGCAAGGACAGCTCGAATCGCAGCGTGGCCTGCGCCGGCGGCAACGGCAGCACCTTGATCGAGACCTGCAGGATCGCACCGAGAATGCCGAGCGAGCCGCACAGCAGACGGGCGATGTCGAAACCGGCCACGTTCTTGATGACTTTGCCGCCCAGGTGCAGCGGCTCACCGTGCGCCGGCAGTAGCACCGCGCCCAGGACGAAATCGCGCACCGCACCGGCGTGCGCGCGCCGCGGGCCCGACAGACCCGCGGCCACGACGCCGCCAATCGTGGGGTCACCGCCAAAGCCGGGCGGCTCGAACGCCAGGAACTGGCGCTTGCTCTGCAGCAGGGTCTCGACCTCGGACAGCGGCGTGCCGCAGCGCGCGGTCAGTACTAGCTCGGATGGCTCGTATTCCACCACGCCGCGATAGCCGCGCATATCGAGCGTCGCGCCATCGAGGCGCTCGCCGTAGAAATCCTTGGTGCCCGCACCGCGCAGCCGCAGCGGCGATCTCGCGGCATGCGCCTCGATGATTCGCTGGCGCAGTTCCTGCAGCGCGGCGTCCATCTAGAAGCGCGGAATCTCGGGGTGGGCGATCTGACCGTGGCGCACGTGCATGCGACCGTATTCGGCACAGCGCGCCAGCGTCGGAATGGCCTTGCCGGGATTGAGCAGTCCGGGCGGATCGAACGCGCGCTTGACCGCGAAAAAGGCGGCGCGCTCGGCCGCTGAAAACTGCACGCACATCGAGTTGAGCTTCTCGAGGCCGACGCCGTGCTCGCCGGTGATGGTGCCGCCAAGCCGCACGCACAGCTCCAGGATATCGGCCCCGAAGCGATCGGCACGCTCCCATTCCCCGGTGCGGTTGGCGTCGAACAGCACCAGAGGGTGCAGATTACCGTCGCCGGCATGAAATACGTTCATGCACTTGAGGCCGTGTTGCTGCTCCATCTGCTCGATCGCCTTGAGCATGTGCCCCAGGCTCTTGCGCGGAATGGTGCCGTCCATGCAGTAGTAATCGGGCGAGATGCGGCCGGCGGCGGGAAACGCATTCTTGCGTCCGGACCAGAATCGCAGGCGCTCGGCCTCGGAGGCGGACACGGCCAGGGCGGTGGCGCCGGACGATCGGAGCACTTGCTCGATGGCGGCGATTTCCTCCGCCACCTCCTCGGTGGTGCCGTCCGACTCGGCCAGCAGGATCGCCTCGGCGGCCAGGTCGTAGCCGGCCTTGACGAACGGCTCGACCGCCTGGCTTGCCTTGCGGTCCATCATTTCCAGTCCGGCAGGGATGATGCCGGCGGCGATGATGGCGGCGACCGCATCGCCGGCCTTGCCGACGTCGTCGAACGAGGCCATGACCACCCGCGCCAGCTCTGGCTTGGGCAGCAGCTTGAGAAGGACCTCGGTCACCACCAGCAGCAGGCCCTCCGATCCGATGCAGAGGGCCAGCAGATCCAGGCCGGGGGTGTCCAGCGCGCGGCCGCCCAGCTCGATGCGCTCGCCGTCGATGGTGTAGCCGCGCACGCCGAGCACGTTGTGCAGCGTCAGGCCGTACTTCAGACAGTGCACGCCGCCGGAGTTTTCCGCTACGTTGCCGCCGATGCTGCAGGCAATTTGCGATGACGGGTCGGGCGCGTAGAACAGGCCGTGCGCGGCCGCGGCCTCCGAAACCCGCAGGTTTCGCACACCCGGCTGCACTCGCGCCACGCGCGCGGCGCTATCAATCTCGACGATGCGATCGAAGCGCGCCAGCGACAGCAGCACGCCGGCCGCGTGCGGGGTGGCACCGCCAGACAGACCGGTACCGGCCCCGCGCGCCACCACCGGCACCTCGAGCCGATGGCATTCGCGCAGCACCGCGCTGACTTCGTCCTCGGTACGCGGCAACGCCACCAGCAGTGGCGGTTGACGAAATACCGCCAGGCCGTCGCATTCGTAGGCTTTAAGGTCCTCGTCGCGGGTCAGCAGCGCATCGGCCGGCAGCCATGCGCGCAGGGCGCTGGCCACCGCTGCGCGCCGGCCCGGCGGCGGCGCCTGCGAGGCTTCGCTGAAACGCGATTCGTCGACCGCCAGCTCGCTCGGAGTCATGGCGCATCATGAAGCGCGCGCCAGCGCCGATCAATTGGCCGTCAGCGCGAAGTACCGTCGGACGTGGCCGCTGCGCTCCAGCGCGCGCGAAACGCCGCCAGCTCCTCGCGGCCCAGATCCGAGACCATCACCGCCGTGAAATCTCCCGCCGCGACGGGCAGCACGTGATAGCCGTCCAGCGTGGCCGCTCGCGTCGGCGGATTGCGCAACGCGCCGCGCGGCCACAGGTAGACGGTGATACGGTGATTGCCGTGCTGGTAGAGCAGGGCCCCGACCGGGATCCGTGCCACGTAGTCCACGCGTCCGCCCAGCAGCACATCTCCCAGCGTGCTCAGTTCCGGCACCGGTGGTGAGAAGGGCAGGCGTCCCGACAGCCATGGTTTGACGGTGTGGTGATCCGAGGAGACCACCTCCACCGGATTCGCACTCAGCACTGCCCGCACCGAGGCGTCGACCAGTTCGGCGTCCAGATCCGGCGGGCCGCGCAGCGTATGTCCGAACAGGAATCCAGCCAGCACCAGCACCACGCCGGCGGCAAGGCTCCCGAGCCACGGCGATCGTGCCAGCCTCGGGCGGATGCGTTGGCGCAGCTGCCGACTGATGCGCGCGCCAAGCGTGGCCGGCAGCGGATAGGGCCGGACCGCAGCCTTGACCTGCGCGAGCAGCGCGCGTCGTGCGATGAGGCCGGCACGGCAGTCATCGCACTCGCGCCGATGCGCCTCGAGCGCGAGCGTGGCGGCCGCGTCGAGCTCGTTGTCGAGGTAGGCATCCCACAGCGCGTGCGCCTGCTCGTGGTTCATGTGGCTGCCTCAGTGGTAGGCCGCAGCATCCTCGAGAGTTGATCGCGCGCCCGCGATAACCGCGACATCACGGTGCCGATCGGAGTGTCGAGGATGCTGGCAATCTGCCGGTAAGAGAGGTGTTCGAACTCGCGCAGAATCAGCACCTCGCGCTGTTCCAGCGACAGCTGCCCGATCGCCTGGCGCAGCTGCGTGGCGGCCGTCTGGGCCGCGACCGTCGCCACCGGATCATCGGCGGCCGGAAGCTGCTCGAGCTCAGAATCGGGCACCAGCGTAAGGCTTGCCGGCCGGTTGCGCTCGAGCCAGCTGTGCGCCGCGTTGCGCACGATCTGCAGCAGCCAGGCGCGGGCATCGCCGCCCCGATAGCTGTCGAAATACTGCAAAGCGCGCATTACCGCCTCCTGCACCACGTCGGCCGCGTCCGCCTCCTGGCGGCAAATCCAGCGCGCGAGATTGTAGGCCGCCGCCAGGTGTGGCAAGGCCACGGCTTCGAACCGTCGTGTGCGCGCCGCATCGCCTTCCGGCATCGATCCAGGCTCCTGTTGTGTAGACCGTCCCGCGAGCCGGTTTATTCCAGCCGCGCCAAGCCTGAATGATACCCATGGCGGCCGGGAATAAAGTCACGCCAGCGCCAGTCTCCTCGGTGCTAGCCACTTTTATTGAGGAGATCGATATGTCGGCACCCGAATCAGGGCTTCTATCGCGCCGGCGCGCGCTTCGATGTCTGGCCTACGGCGGGGCCGGAACGCTGTTCAGTCTCTCAGGCGGGGTACTCACGCCATTTGATCTGGCCTCGGCCGCCGAGGCGGGCTCGGCCGCCGGCCTGCCGCTGTTCGTGCAGCTCAGCGATTCGCATATTGGTTTCAACAAGGAGGCCAATCCCGACGTGGCCGGAACCTTGGGCCAGGCCATCCATCTGGTCAATGCGTTGCCGGCGCAACCCGACCTGGTGCTGCATACCGGCGATATCACCCATCTGTCGCGGGCCGAGGAATTCGACACCGCGGCGCAGCTGCTGGGGCAGCTGCGAGTGACCGAACTGCACACCACGCCCGGGGAGCACGACGTCGCCGATGCCGACGTGAGCGAATATTTCAAGCGCTATGGCAAGCCCTCGGCGCAGCGCGGCTACTACAGCTTCGATCATCGCGGTGTGCACTTCGTGGCGCTGATCAACGTGCTCAATTTCAAGGCCAATGGGCTCGGAGCACTCGGACAGCCGCAACTCGAATGGCTGGAGGCGGATCTCAAGCATCGTTCTGCCAGTACCCCGATCGTGGTGTTTGCCCACATGCCGCTCTGGAACATCTACGAGCCGTGGGGCTGGGGCACGTCCGATGCCGATCAGGCCATCGGCTATCTGCGCCGATTCGGCTCAGTGACCGTGCTCAATGGCCACATCCACCAGATCGTGCAGAAGGTCGAGGGCAACATCACTTTTCACACTGCGCGATCATCGGCCTATCCGCAGCCGCTGGCCGGTGAGGGCCCCGGTCCGGGACCGCTCACCGTGCCGGCAGATCGCCTGGCCTCGATGCTGGGCGTCAGCAGCGTGACCCGGCAACGTCATCCGAGCGCACTGGCTATTACTGATCGCACCCTGGCCTGAAGGAGCAATGATGCCAATCTCTCGTATCGACCTGACTGCACTGCTGCTGCTGGGGCTGGCGCCTTGGCCGGCGCTGCAGGCGGCCGACGCACCGGCGATCGCCGCCGCGGCCCAGACCACCGTCTCGATCCACGACTTCATGTTCTCGCCGATGGCGCTGCAGGTCACGGCCGGGACCACGGTCACCTGGACCAACCTCGATCCTGAACCCCATACGATCCGCAGCGTGGATGACAGCTTTCGTTCCGGTGCGCTCGATCAGAACGACAGCTTCACATTCAGGTTCGATAAACCCGGAACTTATAAGTATGGCTGCTCGATCCATCCGCAGATGATCGCCACGGTGGTGGTGAAGTAACCCCAAGGTGGCAGCTAATTCACCAGCAGCGCGTAGCGGCGACAGTGCTCAAGGTACGCTGCCTCGTGGCTTACCATGAGGTCGATTACGCTGCTCCATAGCCACGGCGGCGCCTCGAGCCGCTTGGAACGATTGCGATTCAGTGCACGTCGCCACCGGGTACGCTCAGCGCTGGCCATCTGGCGGGCATGCGCAGTACCGACCACGGCGGCCAGGTAGCGCGCTGCCATCACCGCTTCCTCGCGCGTCAATTGGTCGATCTCGAGCTTGAGGTCCTGCGGCAACAGCTCGCGAATGAATGCCGATCGTCCCATGATCTTGACCGGCAACATCCGTTCGCCCAGGTAAGGGGACAACGCCCGAGCTCCCTGCACCACCCGCTGGGCCTGATCGCGCGGCATCGCAGTGCGCGAAAAACGGGGGTGCCGCGGCGGCCACGACCTCCTTGATATCGATCAGGCAAAAATCGTCCGGCTTGGATGCCTTGCCGACTCCCAGCAGCACCGCATAACGCAGTCGCCAATGAACTGCAGCCTTTCATCCAGTAGGCCGCGTCGAGCACTTTTATTTTCGCGCCGGACTTGCGCGATTTGAGCGACGTGACCAGTGCGCGCACTTCGGGTTCGGCAAACAGGAGCTTGATCTGCTTTCCTTCCGGTTTTGAAAGTGGCCAGAAGCGCTCGCCCAAAGGAATGGTGGGAGTGACGTCCTCGATTCGTTCCCGAGCCAGATGTTTCCAGGTTCGATTCATCGCCCGTTTCATCACGATGCGCACCGATTCGGGTTTGGGTCCCAGAGCGGCGGCGGAACGGCGATGCGACAACGCTTGCTGATAGCCGGCCATCATTTGTTCCAGCATGTGGGCAGTGGTCAGGCCCGGCAGGTCTGAGCCGCGCGCCGCGGTGGCCAAAGACATCGCTAGCCGGATCAGGTCGTGGGCCGGATTGCCGATGACGGCCTGATCCAGGTCGCGAATTTGAATTTCAACCTGCCCGTCGGCGTTTGCCACCGGCCCCAGATTACCCAGGTGGCAGTCCCCGCATATCCAGACCGCGGCACCTTTGGGGATGTCATGGGGGCCACGCTGGTGCAGCCATTCATAGAATCGCAGTGTATTGCCGCGAACGTAGGCATGCGCCGAGCGAGCCATCTTCAGCGACTGCCGGGCACTCAGCGCCGCTGGTCTCGCATCAGCAGAAACGACATCGATCGCAGATGGGCTCATCTGCGCATCATCCTGACACAGGGATGCACAGGCGTCGAAGGCGCGCCGCTCGACGGCGTGTCGTCCAGACACTGACAGCGAGTTCCGGCGTTGCAGGATTTGGTAGCTGATATCTTGCAATGATGGATAGCGAGAACGTGCGTGTCCTCTGCTAGCAGCGGCAAGGTCAAAGAGGGCACCTCCATGGCGCACGGCGCGCTGTGGGATGGCAAAGGGACTAACTTCACCCTCTTTTCCGCGCATGCCACCAAGGTTGAAGTCTGTCTGTTCGATTCAGCGGGCCTCCGCGAACGCGAACGCTTGGTGCTGCCGGAATACACCGACGAGATCTGGCACGGCTACGTACCGGATGTGGGCCCCAGTGATGTCTATGGCTTTCGGGTGCATGGACCGTATGAGCCGCAGGCAGGGCATCGATTCAATCCCAACAAGCTGCTGCTCGACCCGTATGCTCGTGCCCACATCGGCGAGCTGAAATGGGATCCGGCCTGTTTCGGATACACCATCGGTGCCGAGGACGATGATTTGACGTATGACGAGCGCGACAGCGCGCCGTTCATGCCCAAATGCGTGGTCGTGGACCCGAACTTCGATTGGCAGGGGCAGCCACGCTCGCGCGGCGTGGCCTGGGATCAGACCATCATCTACGAAGCGCATGTGCGCGGCTTCACCAAGCTGCATCCCCAAGTTCCGCAAAAGCAACGCGGGACTTATGCTGGCATGGCTACCAGGGAGGTGATCGACTACGTACGCTCGCTCGGCGTGACCTCGATCGAACTGCTGCCGATTCACACTTTCATCAATGACAGCAACCTGCTGGAAAAGGGTCTGACCAACTACTGGGGTTACAACAGTATCGGTTTCTTTGCGCCTGATCCGCGTTATGCGTCGGAACCGGAGCAGAGCCTGCGAGAATTCAAGGAAATGGTGGCGCGCTTCCACGACGCCGGCCTCGAAGTGATTCTGGACGTGGTGTACAACCATACCGCCGAAGGCAACGAGCGCGGACCGACGCTCTCATTCAAAGGCATCGACAACGCTTCGTATTACCGGTTGCTACCGGACAACCAACGCTACTACATCAACGATACCGGCACCGGCAACACTCTTAACCTATCGCACCCGGCCGTAATCCAGATGGTGACCGACAGTCTGCGCTACTGGGTAAATGAGCTGCACGTGGACGGGTTTCGTTTCGATCTGGGCACGATTCTGGCGCGCGAGCCCAACGGCTTCGACAACCAGAGTGGCTTTCTCAAAGTCTGTCACCAGGACCCGGTGCTCCGATCGGTCAAATTGATCGCCGAGCCCTGGGACTGCGGCCCGGGCGGCTATCAGGTCGGTGGATTCCCGCCGGGCTGGGCGGAGTGGAACGATCGATATCGGGACGTGGTGCGCGACTTCTGGAAGGGCGCCGCGCCCGCCAGTGCGGTCGCGCAGCGTCTGTGCGCCTCGGGCGATGTGTTCAATCATCTGGGGCGCCGACCTTCCTCGTGCGTGAACTTCATTACGGCGCACGACGGCTTCACTCTCAACGATGTCGTCTCCTACAACGACAAGCACAATGAGGCCAATGGCGAGCACAACCGGGATGGCAGCACCGACAATCGCTCGTGGAATTGCGGCGTCGAGGGGCCGACCGCTGATCCTGCCATCAATGCGCTGCGCCAGCGCCAGATCCGCAACATGCTTTCGACCTTGTTGCTCTCGCAAGGCACCCCGATGCTGCTGGCCGGCGATGAGTTCGGCCGCACGCAGCAAGGCAACAATAATGCCTACTGCCAGGACAACGAGATCAGCTGGCTTCGCTGGGATCTTGCCGATAAGAGCAAAACCCTGGTGGCACTGGTCCAGACGTTGACAAAGCTGCGCCACAAGTACGCGATTTTGCGACGCAACCGATTCCTCACGGGCGCCTACGATGAGGAGCTGGAGGTGAAGGACCTGACCTGGATCAATGCCTCCGGATCCGAGATGCAAAGTGATGACTGGGGCGACACCAACATGCGCTGCTTCGGAATGCTCATGGATGGTCGGGCTCGCCCGACCGGCGTGCGTCAACGCGGCACCGAGGCGACCATGCTGTTGGTGCTCAATGCCCACCACGATCGGGTGCAATTCACGCTGCCGTCTTCGCCCGGAGGTGAAATCTGGAGCGTGGTTCTGGACACCAATATGCCCGACAGCCAGGCCAGTGCCTCGGTCGCCAGCGGCCAGCAGTACGCCGTCACCGCCCGCTCGTTACTGCTCTTTGCGCTTAGCAAGTAGGCGCGTGCTGTGCGTGCGAGTTCGGCAGCGGCACCACGCCCGCTTGCGTTGCCCACACGCTGGCGAGCCAGGGTTGCTGTTCGCACGGCAATCCGACAGGGCGGAAGTAGTGCTCCAGCTCGACAAAGCCGGCGCGCTTAAGGTAACCCTGCCAGGCCGCCAGGTCGTGGAAGGCGCCGTAGCGACCGCGGTTCCAGCCCTCCTCGTTGTCGCCGCGCGGATTGGAGCTGAACAGCACGCCGCCGGGTTTGAGCGTGGCGTGTAGCTCGGACAGCACGCGCGGCAACTGCAGGCTGGGTACGTGAAATAGTGAGGCGTTGGCAAAGATGCCGTCGAAATAGTGTGCCGGCAGCGCCAGCCGCAAAAAGTCCTGGTGCCATACCTCGCAGCCACTGACGCTGCGCGCCATCTGGACGAACTGCTCGGCGCCATCCAGTCCCACGGCCACATGGCCGCGTGCCCGGATCGCGCATAGATCGCGTCCGGGCCCGCAGCCGAAATCCA
Source organism: Steroidobacteraceae bacterium (assembly GCA_036502265.1). GTDB lineage: Bacteria > Pseudomonadota > Gammaproteobacteria > Steroidobacterales > Steroidobacteraceae > FEN-1191. Next base: position 17,524 of record DASXYW010000016.1, read on the forward strand.
GGATCCGGTACGGCGGGCTGGCCCGGATATGCCGTAGCAGCGCATCGATGTTCTGACTGACATCGTGGTCCCAGGTACTGTGGCGAAACTGGTCCGCGGTGCGGTTGTAGTGTTCCAGCGTCAACGCCGCGATCTGCCCCGGTTCGTGCGCTTCTTCGGCCGTGTTAGCCACCTCGCTCATACAATCCTGAAAACATAATTGTGAATTAGCATAGACATACGATAACTACGAAGAAAGCACCTTAGATTCCTAGCTATCCTGTTTTGCGCACCGGCATACTGCTGGATACGAGGTATCGAGGCAGTGAGCAGCGCGCGCATCCATTCAACCGCCCCCGAGCTCGCGCGCCGCAGCCTGTTCGGATTCATTCTCACCTTCATCGCAGCGCGCTCGGTCGTGTTTCTGATCATGGCGCAGCGCATGCCGAATCTCTATTTCTTCCTGCGCGGCACCCACGTGCACCATCTGAACTACGGCATCTTCCTGTTGGCCGGGGTCGGAGCCTACCTGCTGTTCGCGATGCCGGGCGGCAGGGCGCTGCGCGTGGCGGCGCTGGCGTATGGCATCGCAATGGCGCTGACCTTCGATGAGTTCGGGATGTGGCTGCACCTGGGCGGCAGCTATTGGCAGCGCGCCAGCGTCGATGCGATCGTGGTGGTGGCGGCGCTGCTGGGCCTGATCGCCTATGCGCGCTCGATCCACCGCTTCGAGTCCCGGCATGTCATCGCCTCGATTGCGATCCTGGTCGCGCTGGCGGTGTTTGCAATCGCGCTGTACGACGCGTCGACCCGCATCGGGCTGCTCGAGGGACCGCGCTTGCGCGAGCTGGAGCAGGCATCCTCGCCCTAGGCGCGCATTTCGCTCGCAGTCGAGAGCCGCTGGGGTACGCTTGTATGCTCGCGCGACGTAGCGACTAGGCAACGAAAAGGGGGATGCATGACCCTGGTCGGATTTGGTCAGCCGGATGACGGCATCATCCAGATGGCGTATGTGGTGGAGGATATCCAGGCGGCCATGGCCGCCTGGGTCGAGAAGCTCAAGGTCGGTCCCTGGTTTCTGTTGGATCGATTCACCGGTGAGCAGCCGATGTATCGCGGCCAACCATCCCGTGCGGAGGTCAAACTGGCCATGTCGTTTGCCGGGCACATGAACATTGAACTCATTCAGCCTGGTAACGACGCACCCTCCGTATATCGCGAGGTGATCGAGCGGCGCGGCTATGGTTTTCATCACTGGGGCAAGGCCACGGCGCAATTCGATGACGATCTGGCGCGCTACCGCAAGGCCGGACACGAGGTCGGCTTCATCTGCCGCGTGCCCAGCGGCGGGCGGGTCGCGTACCTTGACACCACTGCCACACTGGGCGGATTCGTCGAGTTGATCGAACTGGGCGGTGGATTCGAGCCGGTATTCAGCCGTTTCTATCGCGCCAGCATCGGCTGGGACGGCTCTGACCCGGTTCGTCCATTCATCTGATCGGCGGTTGATGCTGCGGCTGATCGCGCTGCTGCCGGTTCTGATCTGGCTGTATCTGCTGATCGGCCGCGGCGGCTTCTGGCGCATGGCTCGCCAGCTTGCGCTCGCGAGCGCGACCGATCATGTGGCCGCGAGCGTGGTTGCCGTCGTTCCAGCACGCAACGAGGCGCAGGTGATCGGGGCTGCGGTGCAATCATTGCTGCGGCAACAGTTTCGCGGGCGCCTGCACGTGATCGTGGTCGATGACGGCAGCGACGATGGCACCGCTGGCCACGCGCTTGCGGCTGCGGCGGCGGCCGGTGGCGTCGGGCGGTTGACGGTGATTGACGGCACACCCCCGCCCGCGGACTGGCGCGGCAAGCTCTGGGCGATGGCTCAGGGGGCCGCCGCGGCCCAGGCGCTGGCCCCCGATTTCCTGCTGTTCACGGATGCCGATATCCAGCATGCACCACGCGCGCTTGCCGCCCTGGTGGCCAATGCCGAGGCACAGCGCTGCGATCTGCTGTCGTGCATGGTGCAGCTGCAAGCGGGCTCGAAGGCCGAGCGCTGGCTGATTCCCGCCTTCGTCTTCTTGTTCTTTTTGCTGTATCCGCCGGCTTGGGTGGCCTCGGGCCGCCGCCGTACCGCAGCGGCTGCCGGCGGCTGCATGTTGATGCGACCGGCCATGCTCGAACGCATCGGGGGCCTTACGGCCATCCGCGGCCAGATCATCGACGACTGCGCTCTGGCGCGGGCCGTCAAGAGCCACGGCGGCCGGCTGTGGCTCGGGCTGACGCGCCAGTCGAGCAGCCTGCGTCCGTATGGTTCCGCCGCGTCGATCGGGCAGATGATTTCGCGCACCGCGTTCAACCAGCTGCACCACTCATACACGCTGTTGCTCGCAACGCTCGTGGGATTGTTCCTGACTTACGAATTGCCGCTGCTGCTGCTGTTCTCGAGCGACACAGTGATCACCATCCTGGGCCTGGCGGCGCTGGCGCTCATGAGCCTGACCTATCTGCCCACGGTGCGCTTCTATAAGGTGTCGGCCTGCTGGGCGCTGGCGCTGCCCGCCGTGGCACTGTTCTACGCCGCGGCCACTATGCATTCGGCGCTGCAATATGCCCGCGGGCGTGGGGGGCGCTGGAAGGGCCGGGCCCAGGATGGGCGAGTGCCCTGAAGATAAGGTAGCCGGTCAGGCCGGCGGGGGCTGGCCGTCGAACTTCGGCAGCGACGCATCCAGGCAGGCCCAGCTGGGCGCGTGCGCCACCCAGATGGAAGGCCCGCGGCTTACCCGGTTCGGGGTCATTCAGCGTGCCGACCCGCACGAAGCTCAGGTGCGGTCGCGCTTCGGATTCGCTGAACAGATGCACGCCGCATATCGGGCAGAAACGTCGGTGCATGGTATTGCCGCTGTCGGCCACGCTGACATAGTCACGCAGCTCGCCTTCAATCCGGATGGCGGCGCGCGGAAAGCACACATTCACGGTCGCGCTGCCAGCCCCGATGTGCTGGCACACACGGCATCAGCAGGTGCGACTGGTAATGGGGCTCAGCATCGATTTGATAGCGCACTGTTCGACAAAGACAGCCACCGGTAACGCTCACACCCGCTGCCCGACAGGCCATGACACCGCGATTCTACCCTCGGAGTAGAATAACTCTGTGGATTTTGGTTGGAGATTCGCCATGGCTAACACACACCGATTGGTTGCGAGCTTGCTGAGCGTTGCGGCGCTCACAGCTTGCGCCACCGCGCCGCCGCACCCCACGACCGCGAACGCCTCGACTGCGCCACGTTACGTCACCGTCACTGGGTCGCATCTGGCTGCGCCGGTGGATCCTCGCACCGGCATGCCGATAACCTCGGTGCCCCTTCAGACCGTCACGGTCGACGAAATGCGGAGCACGGGTCAGGACGATCCCGCTCAGGCGCTGCGCATGCTGGTGCCGATCATTCGATAGTGCGTGTAGACGCCCACGTGCGCTAGGGCAGCGACATCGGCCGATCATAGCCGGTCAGCTCGAGGTACCCGCGACCCGCAGGCTCGGTGCCCTCGCTTGCAAGCACCGCGCCCTCCCAGTAGAGAGTGCCGCTGGAAGCGCGGGTGTCATTCTCCTGATCATCGAGCAGCGGTTCGAGATCGAAGCGACGGCCGCCCACCCGGAGCTGCCAGCTTACCGGGTAGAGCACGTCGCTGCGGGGTGAGCGCCAGCGCCGTCCGGGCCGGAACTCCACCTCCTGTGGCGCAAAACTGCGGGACTGGCCGGTGGCATTGCGAAGCGTGGCGCCCGCCCAGTAGGCGCCGCCGGTCGCATCGCGGATCCGGAACGCCATGAGTGCGCCGCCGTCGTTGAGGTTCAGCCCGACCCAGTCCCAGCCCACCGCCCCCCGGCCCAGATATTGGCTGGACCACTCGTGATCGAGCCATCCCTCACCGGTCACTTTGTCACGGCGAGCACCGCGAGTGACGATGCCGCTGACGCGCAGGTGGGGCTCGCTGTAGTAGTAGCTGGCCGCGGCGCTGGCCGGACCCTTGCGGCTGAAACCGGCATCTCCTTCCAGCAGTACCGGCTGGGATGTCACCAGGCTCAGATCGATCGAGAACTCCTGGGCGATGAGATGCGCATGGTAACCGGCACCGTCCCGCTCGAGCTTCCAGTCATCGATCCAGATGTCGGTGTCGGATTCGCGCGCCTCGGCCAAACCAAGACCGGCGCGGCGAATGCGCTGGTCCCGCCACAGGTGACCTGCGGCCGGATCGCTGATGGCGCAGTGGGCGATCAGCAGCTGACGCGGAGCGAACGCACTGGGGTTGGCGTCGGCCTCGCTCTGGCGCGCGCGAAAGAACGTCACCTGGAATCCGAGCACCTGGTGCGTGGCGGTGTTCAGCCAGCCGGTGACGTACCACCATTCGATTCCAAAGTCGGGATGACTGCCGCCATCGCGCGGAAATTGCAGCGCGTAGCCGGCGAGCACCGGCGCCAGCGACATCGCCGGGCCGGCGAGCAGCAGCGCCAACGCCGCCAGCAGCGCCAGCCGACGCGACATCACCAGTCCTCGCGCACCGCGCGGATCGCCGTCTGGCTGGTGGCGGCGCGACCGCTCCAGCAGGCGCTGAGAGCGGCGGTCGCCATCAATCCCAGACCGAGCACCGCAAGCTGTCCCCATGGAATGATCAGGTCGATACTCCAGTGGAATGACTGGCGATTAACGACATACACCAGTATCAGGCTCAGCGCGCTGCCCAGCAGCAAGCCGTAGCACACCGACACGGCGCTCATCAGTAGGCCTTCGATTGCGAGCATCGACACGATCTGCCGCCGCAGCATGCCGAGGTGGCGCAGCATGCCGAACTGCGCGCGCCGCGCTAGGGCGAGCGAACTCGTGGCCACGGCAATGCCGACCAGGCCGATCAGCACCGCCACGGCCTCCAGGGCGTAAGTCACGGCAAAGGTTCGGTCGAACAGCCGCAGCGAGCGCGCCCGCAGTTGATCGCTGCCGCTCAGCTCGAGACCTTCGCCGAGATTCAGCGCGGCGCGAATCTCGGCCGTGAGCATCGCTGCGCTCGCCGGCGGCCGCGTCCAGATCGAGGCTTCATTCGCTGCCGTGTCGCCCGTGTCGACGATGTAGTCGGCTCGCGAGATCACGATGGCGCCATCCGGGCGCACGTAATCGCGCCACACGCCGGCCACGAACACCGGCCGCAACTGTCCATCGATCGGCAGCTGCAGAGAGTCCCCTGGCCGATAACCGTACCGATCTTGCATGGCCTCGGAGACCCATACCGTCTGCGAAGCCGAATCGCCTCGCCGCGTGCTCGTGCCCACCAGCGGCAGCGAGTCGCCGGGCCGCCCGGCATCGATGTCGCGCGCGATCAGGGCCACCGGCGGCCGATCTTGCCGCAGCCACAGTTCGCGCACGCGGCGGAACTGCACGCGCTCGACGTCCGGCAACTGCGCGATGCGCTGCTGCTGTTGGGCCGACAGACTGCCGGTGTCGCTGTCGACGCTGCGCAGCAACTGCACATCGGCCGGCAGCAGCCTCGCCAGCCACAGATCGAATGAGCTGCGGAACGAATGCACCATGATGGCCATCGCGACCATCAAGCTGAAGCTGACCACGATGGTGCCCAGACTGACGCTGGACAGGGCTGCGCTGCCCGCGAGCTGCGCGATCGCGGTGTCCAGGGGTACGTGACCGGTGTGGGTCGCGCCGCGCAACAGGCGCCGCAGAAGATAGGGCAGCAGCAAGACCGCGCCGGCGAGCACTGCGGCGATCGACAGGTAGCCCGCCACCGGCACGCCGCGCACCGATGGCAGATAAGCGAGCAGCGCGCCGAGCGCCAGCGCTGTTAATCCGGGCCGGGCCGTAGACAGCTGGCGCAGCGCCGGTTCCACATCGCCGGCCTTTAGAGCCAGAGCCGGTGATCGACGCACTGCCTCGCGGGCCGGCAGCCACGCGCCCAGGCCGGCTGTGAGCGTGCCGATCGCCAGGAATGCGATGAACTCGAGCGGGCCCGGGGCGAGCGCGATGCGGCCGGTGCTCAGCGCGCGATTGCCCAGGCCACCGCCGAGGCTGTGCAGAACCAGCCCGGCCAGGAGCGCACCCAACAGGCAGCCGATGACCGAACCTGCCAGCCCGAGCGCCGCGCCCTCGGCCAGTAGCGCGCGACGCAGCTGAGCGCGTGTGACACCCAGCGCGCGCAGCAGCCCCAAGGTCTGGCGGCGACGCAGCACCGCCAGCGACTGGGTGGAGAAGACCAGGAACGCTCCGGTGAGCAGCGCCACCAGGGCCAGCATCTCGAGGTTAACGCGATAGGCGCGCGTCGCCGACACCGCTCGATCCTGTTCGATCGGCGCGCTGACCGCGACCACGCCGGGCGGCAGTCGTCGCGCGAGTTGCGATCCAAATGCATTGGGCGAGACGCCCGCTCGAAGCTGCAGGTCGATGCGGTTGATGTGCCCGACGCGCTCAAAGCTCCACTGTGCGGTGGCGATGTCCATGATGCCGAGCGCTTCCGGGTAGACGCTGTCGGGCAGGATCGCCACCACCCGCAAGGGAAGCGTGGTATCGCCGACCAGCACCGGCAGGAAATCCGCGCGCTGCACTCGCAGGCGCTGGGCCGCCGCACGACTCAGCGCGATCGTATCGCGCGCAAACAGGCCGGTGATGTCGGCGCCCAGGGCGGCGGCGAGGGCCGGCTGCAGGCTGCCGGCGCGAAACACGTCCAGGGCCATCAGCTTGAGCGGCGCCCGACGAGCGGGCAGCGTCAGATCCAGCTCCAGCATCGGGCTGGCGGCGGCCACCTGGGAATCGTGCGCCAGCTGCACGTAGAGTTTCTCGTCGAAACCCTCTGGCGCACCGCGCACCACCACATCGGCGCTGCCGATCAAACGGCGAGCGGCCTGATCGAACTCCGCCAGGGCCGCGGCATTGATCAGAAACACCGCACTACCGAGCGCGACGCCCAGGGCAATGGCCGCCGCCGCGGCGATCATGGACAACGGGCGCTCGCGCCACTGCGCCCGGGTCAGCACCTGCCATGACAGGCGCAGGCCGGCAACCGCGAGCTCGCCGGTCACCGGCCGCTCGCGCCGGGAGCTAGCAGCCGCCCGGCAGTGAGCTGCAACATGCGGTCGGCGCCGGCGGCGGCCGCGGCCGAGTGCGTGATCAGGATCGCAGCGCAGCCGCTGTCGCGCTGCTGTTGGCGCAGCACACTCAGGACTTGTTGGGCCGAGCCGGCATCCAGATTGCCGGTGGGCTCATCGGCCAGCAGTAGCGCCGGGCGGTGCACCAGTGCGCGCGCGATGGCCACCCGCTGCAGCTCACCACCCGACAGTTCGCGCGCATAGCGCTCCGCCAGGGCATCGACACCACAGCCAGCCAGCACCTGCATGCAGCGCTCGCGTCGCTCCGGATCGCGCACCCCCAGAAGGTCGAGCGGCAGGGCGACATTCTGCAGCACGCTCAAGTAGGGCAGGACATGGAATGCCTGATAGATGAAGCCGACGTTGGCGCGGCGCCAGAGCGTGATTGCATCATCCGGCAGCGCGCTCAGATCGAGGCCGTCGAACAGGATGCGGCCTTGATCGGGGCGGTCCAGGCCGGCGATGAGATTCAGCAGCGTCGACTTGCCCGAGCCCGATTCACCCATGATGGCCAGATACTCGCTGCGCGCCAGCTGCAGCGACAATCCTTCGAGCACCGCCGCCCCATCCGGGCGATAGCGCTTGCCGATGTCATCCAGCACCAGCAACGCGAAACTGTCGGACACCGGTGCCACCGCTGCGATCAATCACGCCGCGGGAACCACGGTATGAAGGCGCTGGTGCGCCGCTGATAGTCGACGAACGCCGCACCCTTGCTTTGCAGCGACAATTCCTCAGTCAACGGAATGCCGGTGACGCACAGCAGGATATAGAGCATCAGGGCCGGGCAGTACAGCGACACCCAGCCCCACGGCGAGCCAAGTGCAAACACCCAGAACGCCGCCCACATCAGCCATTCGAAAAAATAATTCGGGTGACGCGAGTAGCGCCACAGACCGCTTTGACACACGCCAGAGCGCTGCGCTGGGTCGGCCTTAAAGCGCTGCAGCTGCGCATCAGCCAGACTCTCACCGGCGAGCGCCAACAGCCACAGCCCAGCGCCGGCCAGCTCGACCGGTTGCAGCGACGGGTGTGGATTCACGCAGACCAGCAGCCAGGGCAGCGACAGCAGCGCCAGCAGCGCGCCCTGCAGCTGAAAGAATTCGAACAGGCGCCGATTGACCCTGGGACCCCACTCGCTGCGCAGGCGCGCATAGCGGCGATCCTCGTGCGGATGCTGCGCTCGCACGCGCCGGTACAGATGGATCCCGAGCCGCAGACTCCACAGCACCACCAGGGCGGCGATCAACAGGCGACGCGCGAGCGCGCCGTTGGCAGCCAGCGCGTAGAACACGACTACCGGTGCAAAGCCGGCGGCCCAGGCGATATCCACGATGCCGGCATTACCGATCCGCACGGCCATGGCCCAGATCACCGTCATCAGTGCCAGCGCGAACAGCAGCGCCAGCAACCATAGCTGCAACACCTCAGCGAACATCGGGCGCGATGCCGGTGCGCGAGCGCGCCAGACGACGCAGCGGCGGCAGAAAGGCCAGGTACACCACCACGGCGATCAGCGGTGCGATCAGCAGCCATGCCAGCACCGCGCGCACCCCGGTCATGCCGAACTGCTGCAGAAACTGCAGCGGCGCGGCGCGAAACTGCTGCACCAGCCCGCTAATCGAAAACGCTACCGGCGGGCTGCCGGTGAGCCGCTCGCCGACCCGCACATACAGGTAGATTCCCGGCAGCTGCAATGGGAAGGCCGCCCAGTTAACCAGTTGCATGATGGCCTGGTTAAGCCCCAGGCAGATGCTCACCAGCACACACAGTGCAGTGGTGGTGCCGAGAATCGGAAATGTGCTCAGGATCACGCCGAGCGCGACGGTGAGCGAAATCTTTTCCGGTGTAATGCCCTGACGCAGCTGCGCCAGCAGCACATCCTGCAGGCGCCGCCGCCAGCTGCGGCGCACGGTCGCGAGCTGCTCGGTGGCCGACGGCAATCTCACGCACGCTGCCGCAACAGCAGACGCTCCATCGGGGCGCTTGGCGGCAGCCGCCACAAAAGTCGCAGCATGTAGCTGGCCATAGCGATATTGCCGAGCGCCAGGATCGCGATCAGCCACAGGATGCGCGCCGACCACGCGCGCTCGCGATAGGCCACCCATAGATAAAAGGTAAGAAAGCCGAAATAGCAGTCGAACAGCGTGGCAATGAACCACGGATGCGCCACCAGCGCGCGCGCAGTCTGCCACAGCGGCACCAGCGCACTGGCCCACCCGGTCACGCACAGCATCGCGATCAGCACCCCACTGAAGGCCGCGCGTAACAGCCAGATCACAGGCCGCTCCACTTCGAGCACCAGCCGGCGGCCTTGACCAGTTTGCCGGGAAACAACGAGCAGCTGCCCCGATCGGCGCCGGCGGAGCCATACAGCGAGCAGTTGGAGCAGTCAGCGCCCGACTCGGCACCCTTGGCGCGCTTGGCATCCTCCACGTACTGCACCGCCTTGGCGGCAGGATCCTGCTCACTGATCAACGCCGCAGCGGCGCCCTGTGCCACGCGTTCATCGAGCAGCAGCGACAGGCCCACTGCCAGGCGCTGCAACAGGACACGCCGCTCGGGACTTTCAGGTGCGCTCATGGCTCGACTCCGCCGTGGAACTCGGCATCTGCAGCACGATCTTACCGATGTGGCGGCTGCTTTCCATCAAACGATGGGCCTCGGCGACTTGCTGCAGCGGAAAGCTCGCGTGCAAATGGGTGCGGATCGTACCGGCATTGAAGCCGGGCCAGACATCGCGCGCCAGCGCATCCCGGATCGCGGCTTTTTCCTTGATCGAGCGCGGCCGCATGGTCGAACCGGTGATACGCAGGCGCTTGAGCATGACCGGCAGCAGATCCAGTTCGCTGCGACTGCCCTGCAGGAAGGCGATACACACCAGGCGGCCGTCGCGGCGCAGGAGCCCGATATTCCTGGCGCTGTAGCCCCCGCCCACCATATCGAGCACCACATCCACGCCCTGACCGCCGGTGAACGCTTGCACCCGCTGCACGAAGTCCTCGGTGCGATAGTTGATGGCGTCCGCGGCGCCGAAGTCGCGACAGAAGCGTACTTTCTCGTCACTGCCGACCGTGACGATAGGCTGCGCCCCGATGAGACGCGCCAGCTGGATGGCGGCCAGTCCGATCCCGCTCGAGCCACCGTGAACCAGAACGCGCTCATCGCGGCACATACCGGCAAGATCGATCAGATTTGCCCACACCGTAAACCAGTTTTCCGGCAGGCCGGCCGCTTCGGCGAGGCTCAGACCGGAGGGAATCGGCAGCGCATGCCCCGCCGGAGCCACGCAGTATTCAGCATAGCCACCGCCGGGAACGAGCGCGCACACGCGATCGCCGATGCGCCACTGCGCTGCGCCCGTGCCAAGCGCCACCACACGGCCGGCCACCTCCAGGCCGAGCACCGGCGAGGCGCCAGGGGGCGGTGGATAGTGGCCCATGCGTTGCGCCACGTCCGGCCGGTTCACACCGGCGTAATGCACCTCGATCAGGATCTCGCCGGCGGCCGCGCTCGGGCGCGGTCCTTCGGCTATCCGCAATGTTTCCGGTGTGCCCGGCGGGCCATAGTCGATGTATTTCATCGGCCGATGATTCCAGTGCGGCGTCGAATTGACAATGCGCGCCTTGGCGTGCCCACAGGCGAGCTGCGGTGCTAAGTCCCAACGCTGCCGATGAATTGTTGGCGATCAGTGGCATGTCGCGTCGTGAAGCTGAGGCGCTGGTGACCGCCGCCTATCGGCACCAGGGCTATCAGCTGGCTGAAGGCTCCCGCGGGCAGGCTAATTGCGACGATGGCGTGCTGATGACGCACGCCAAGCAGCGGCTGCTGGTCCAATGCAAGCATTGGAAGGCGCGCAAGATCACCGAAGCCGCGGTACGCGAGATGTATGGGGCGATGGCGGCGCAGGATGCCAGCGCCGGCATTCTCATTTCCTGCGGCAGCATCACGCTGGGGGCCAGCCGCTTGGCCGGTTTCGGGCACATCCAGCTGGTCGGTGGCCCGAAACTGGTGGCGCTGCTGCGCATCCAGCCGGTTCCCAGCCACGCGGCCGAGCCGGCTGCGCGCGGCGGCTCAAACGCGCGCTAGCTGCCGAACCCGCCGCCGATCACGGCCTAGCCTCTAGCACCATATTGAATGCCGTTTCGGCTGCGCGCCGAAAGCGCGTGAATCCGCCATCCTCGATCACAACCTTGCGCAGGCGTTGCTCACCCGCCTGGGCTCCGAGCGCCGGCCCGCGTCGGGCGAGCGAGACCGGCACGCAGATCAGTGAGGATGCGCCGTAGTAGACTCGTCCGACCGGATTGAGATTGTCCTCCACCTGATCGCCGGCCATTGGCTCGACGATCATGCAGACACCGTCGGAATTCAGTGCCTCGCGTGCATGCCGTGCGGCCCCTGAAGGGTCCGCCATGTCGTGCAGACAGTCGAAGAAGGCGATGAAATCCAAATCTTTCTGGCGATAAGAGACCGCGTCTGCGGCTTCGAATCGCACGTTGGTCACGCCAGCATCCGCCGCCCGCTTGCGAGCAGTCTGTATCGAAGCATCGTGATAGTCGATGCCGACGAACTCTGATTTTGGAAAGGCCTTGGCCATCAGCAGGGTGCTGGCACCATGACCACAGCCGATATCGGCTGCACGTGCCCCGCGCGCAAGCTTCTGGGTGACACCGTCCAGCGACGGCAGCCACGCCTCGAGCAGGTGCGCGTTGTAACCGGCGCGGAAGAAGCGCTCGGTGCCGTGAAACAGGCACGGGTGATGCTCGCCCCATTCCATGCCCTTGCCTGTCCGGAAGTTGTCGAGCGCGCGCTGCTTGATATGAAACAGATCCTCGACAATCGAATAGGCTCCGGCGAGATCGACCGGCCCATTGGGATTGGCGAGGCAAAGCGCTTGCTCTTCGCTGAGGGAATATTTTGCGCTGGTGGCATCGTACTGTGCGTAGCCTCCAGCCGCCTGATTGGCCAGCCATTCACGAATGTAGCGCTCATTGGTGCTGGTGCGCGCCGCCAGTTCGCGTGCGGTGAGGGGACCCTTGGCCAGTTCTCGGTACAGCCCGAGCTCATCACCGAGCAGGATCAATACAGCGCTGATCGCCGCGCCAAGATCTCCAACCGCTTTACCCAAAAACGCATTCAGCCTGTCTTCACTGATGGCCATGATTGAACTCTCCTTGGCTCAAGTGAACTGCGCTGTAGTTGCTTCCGAGACGTGCGAAGGTTTGGTGTCAGTGTAGCTTGAGACGCGGCCGCAGGATGCGGGCCACATGGCCAACAACGATCATTGCCGCCCCGCGCAGCCAGCCGTGAATCGCGAGCAGGTGCATGCGATACAGCGACATGTACACGAAGCGCGCCAGCCGACCTTCGATCGCCATGCGTCCGCCCACCAGATTTCCCATCAGGCTGCCAACTGTCGAGTATCGGCTCAGTGACACCAGCGACCCGCGATCCACGTAGCGGTAGTTTTTCAGCGGCTGGCCGCGCATCAGCCGATCCAGGTTGGTCGCGATCGTGCTGGCCATCTGGTGCGCCGCCTGCGCGCGCGGCGGCACCGGGCGTTCGGAACCGGGCGGCACGCAATAACTGCAATCCCCCATCGCAAAGATGCGCTCATCGCGGGTGGTCTGCAATGTCGGGCGCACCACCAGCTGGCACGAGGGCGTGGTCTCCAGTTCGTCGAACTGCCTGAGGATGTCGGGACCGCGCACGCCGGCTGCCCAGACCTTGACGTCGGCCGCGATCGATTCGCCTGATTGGGTGACGATTTGATCGGCGGTCACGCTGACCACGCGCGTGGCGGTCAGCACCCGTACTCCAAGTGCCTCGAGCTCCTCGCGCGCCGCTTCGGCCAGCCGCTCAGGCAGTACCGGCAGGATGCGATCGCTGGCCTCGATCAGTGTGACCTTAAGACGCGACTCGTCGAAATCCTCCAGTCCGTAGTAGCGCAGCGCCGAGGCGGCGTTGTAAAGCTCGGCGGCCAGCTCAACCCCGGTGGCCCCGGCCCCGACGATCGCCACGCGCACGAAGCTCTCGGCTTGCGGGTTCTGGCTCAGCGCGCGCGATGCGCGCAGACAGTGGTTCAGCAGCTTGTTGCGAAAGCGGTCGGCCTGGGCGCGATCATCGAGAAACAGGCAGTGTTCGGCCGCACCCGGGGTGCCAAAGTCGTTCGTGATCGAGCCGATCGCGATCACCAGGTAATCGTAGCGCGTGCGATGCCGGCCGATGAGCTCGCGACCGTCCTCATCGACCAACGGGGCGACCACAATCTCGCGCGCGGCGCGATCGATGCTCTCCATCGCGCCATAGAAGAATCGGTAACCCCATCTGTGACAGTGGCTGCGGTAGCCGACCTCATCCAGGTTGGCGTCGAGCGATCCGGCCGCCACCTCGTGCAGCAGCGGCTTCCAGATGTGTGTCAGGTTCTTTTCCACCAGCAGCACGTCGTGCTCGCGGTCACCATAGCGGGCGCCCAATCGGGTGACCAGCTCGAGACCGCCTGCGCCACCGCCAACCACGACAATTTGGGTCTTTTTCCGCGTCATTGTGTATCTATGTTAGCGCGATTCCGCAATTCAAGAGATCCCCGCGGCTGCCGAACAGAGGTCTATAATTGCCGCATGAACTGGTGGGGCTGGATGATTGGTGGGGCGATTTTGCTCGGTGCCGAGCTCGGATTTGTCAATGCCCAGTTCTACCTGGTGTTCATCGGGAGTGCGGCGATCATCGTCGGCGTGCTGGATGCAGCGCTGCCGACCCTGGCGCCGGAATGGCAGTGGGCGCTGTTTGCAATTCTGGCCGTCGTTTCGATGGTTGCGTTTCGTGGTCCGCTGTATCGGCGACTGCACCTGCGACTGCCGTCGATGCCGAGCGGTCCGGCCGGCGGCGTGCTGATGCTGCCCGATACACTGGACCCCGGCCAAAGCTGCCAGGTCGAGCACGCCGGCACCTTCTGGACGGTGCGCAATGAGGGCGCCACGGCGATTGCGGCGGGCGCGCCGGCCCGCATCGTCAGCGTACAGGGCCTGACCCTGGTGGTGCGGCCGGAACCGCTGCCGATCGTCTGAGGGAAACTCGCATGCCTAGCTCGACTGTATTCATCATCGTGGCGATCGTCGTGGTGATCGTGATCGTGCGCACCGCGATCGTGGTACCCCAGCAGAGTGCCTACGTGGTCGAGTCGCTCGGCAAGTACAGCCGCACGCTGCAGGCCGGGTTTCATATTTTGATTCCGTTCGCGGAGCGCGTGGCCTACCGCCACAGTCTCAAGGAGCAGGCCCTGGACGTGCCCGAGCAGATCTGCATCACGCGCGACAACGTGCAGGTCGGGGTTGATGCGGTGCTGTACATGCAGGTCCTGGATCCGCACCTGGCCTCCTACGGGATCACCAACTACAACTTCGCAATCGCGCAGCTGGCGCAGACGACGCTGCGCAGCGAGATCGGCAAGATCGAGCTTGATCGCACTTTCGAAGCCCGCGGCATCATCAACGCCAATGTGGTCGCCGAGCTCGACAAGGCCTCGGTTTCCTGGGGCGTGAAGGTGATGCGCTACGAGATAAAGAACATCGCGCCGCCCAAGGACGTGCTGTCGGCGATGGAAAAGCAGATGCGCGCCGAGCGCGAGAAGCGCGCCGTGATCTTGGCCTCGGAAGGCGAGCGCGATGCCAAGATCAACCAGGCCGAGGGTGACAAGCAGCGCGTCATCAAGGCTTCGGAAGCCAGCAAGCAGCAGCAGATCAACGAGGCCGAGGGTCAGGCCGCCGCGATTCTGGCGGTGGCGAATGCGACCGCCGAGGGGCTGCGCGCGGTCGGCGGTGCGTTGAGCGAGCGCGGCGGCATCGAAGCCATGCAGCTGCGACTCGGCGAGGAGTACGTGCGCCAGTTCGGCAAAATCGCCAAGGACAGCACGACGCTGGTGATCCCCGGAAATCTCAGCGACCTGGCCTCGGTGGTCAGCATGGCCACCAGCATCGTGCGTCGCACGCCGGGCGGCTGATCAGTCTAGTGTTTGAGTCGGTAGCCGGTCTTGAAGATCCACACTACGATCAGCAGGCAGACACACAGAAATACCAGGGTCATGCCGAGGCTGAGCGCGACACTGACGTCCGAGGTGCCGTAGAAGCTCCATCTGAAGCCGCTGATCAGGTACACCACCGGATTGAACAGCGTCACCGTACGCCAGGCGGCCGGCAGCATGCTGATGGAGTAGAACGCCCCACCGAGAAAGGTCAGCGGCGTCAGTACCAGCATTGGGATGAATTGCAGCTGCTCGAAGCTGTTGGCCCACACACCGATGATGAAGCCGAACAGACTGAAGCTGCAGGCGGTCAGCACCAGGAATGAGACCATCCACAGCGGGTGCAGAATTCGCAGCGGCACGAATAGCGACGCGGTCAGCAGGATCACGACCCCCAGAATGATGGACTTGCTGGCCGCGGCGCCCACATAGCCGAGCACTATTTCCAGCGAGGATACCGGGGCGGACAGGATCTCGTAGATGGTGCCGGTGAATTTCGGGAAATAGATGCCGAACGAGGCGTTCGACAGGCTCTCGGTGAACAGCGACAGCATGATCAGACCGGGCACGATGAAGGCGCCGTAGGACACGCCGTTGACCTGTGAGATGCGTGAGCCGAAAGCGGAGCCGAACACTACAAAGTAGAGCGATGTGGTGATCACCGGCGTCACTAGGCTCTGCATCCAGGTGCGCCGGAAGCGCGCCATCTCGAACTTGAACAGCGCCGTGACGCCGCGGCCGTTGAAGCTCACTGCCGTCATGGCTGCGCCCTTGCGCGCTCGCTCACCAGGCTGACGAAGATCTCCTCGAGCGAACTCTGGTGTGTGTTCAGGTCCTTGTAGGCGATCCCGAGGTCCCCGAGGCGGCGCAGCAGCGCAGAGATACCGGTGCGCTCGGCGTTGGCGTCGAAGCTGTATTGCAGCTCGGCGCCGTCGGCACGCAGCTGCAGATGCCAGGCGCTCAGCTCGGTCGGGATGACGCTCAAGGGATCCTGCAGGTGCAGCGTCAGCTGCTTCTTTCCCAGCTTCCTCATCAGCGTGACCTTGTCCTCGACCAGGATCAGCTCGCCCTTGCTGATGACGCCGATGCGATCGGCCATCTCCTCGGCCTCGTCGATGTAGTGCGTCGTGAGCACCACGGTCACGCCGCTGTCGCGCAGAGCGCGCACCAGCGCCCACATGTCGCGACGCAGTTCCACGTCGACGCCGGCCGTCGGCTCATCGAGGAACAGGATTTCGGGCTGGTGCGACAGCGCCTTGGCGATCACGACGCGACGCTTCATGCCGCCCGAGAGCGTCACGATGCGATCATTGCGTTTATCCCAGAGCGATAGGTCTCGCAGCAGTCGCTCCAGATACGCCGCGTCCGGTTTGCGCCCGAACAGTTCGCGGCTGAACTGCACGGTCGGCAACAGTTTCTCGAAAGTGACCGCGGTGAGCTCCTGCGGCACCAGCCCGATCTTGCGGCGCGCGGCACGATAGTCCTGCACCGCGTCGTGGCCGTCGACCGTCACGCTGCCGGAGCTGGCGGTGACAATGCCGCAGACGATACTGATCAGCGTGGTCTTGCCGGCACCGTTGGGGCCGAGCAGCGCGAAGATCTCGCCCTTGCGGATCTCCAGGTTGATGTTTTTGAGCGCCTGCAGCCCGGACGGATAGGTCTTAGTCAGGTTGGAGATCGACAGCGCGGCCGGCATGGCCGCGACTCTATCGCAATTGAGTTCGTGTCACGATCCGAACCGGCGCGAAATGCTCAGCCGCGCCATCAGCGGTTCGAGCGGATGCTGGTGAATATCGGCGTGCCCGCTTGGATAAACTATCGATCTCGGAGCGCAGTCGATCCACGTACCAGAACTGTGCCGCCGGCGCGTGAGTGTCGAGCAGGTTATAGAGGCCGAGCGCGGCGACCCAGCCGCAATGCCACGCGTAGTGCACGTCGAGGTTCAGCTCGCCAAAGCCACGGCCGTCGACCTGACCGGGCAGCGTCGGAGCACCGACGCAGCCGGCGACGCCGGGAAAATCGTGGATCGTCGCGGCGTTCACGCAACGGCCGGAGGAAAGCGCATAGCGACCCAGGTAGCGGAAATCGAGGCCGCCGCTCCAGGGTCCGGCGTCACTGTAGTAAAGCGCCAGCGACCCGGTCGCCACCGGTGCGTCGGTGATGAAGCGGCCCAGGTGACCGGTGCCGTCATCGAAGCCACGGGTGAAGCGGGTGTGATTGGCCGAGAAGCTGCCGTATAGCTCCAGACCGCGCTGCAGCTGCCAGGTGACGTTGAACTCGGCACCCTAGCGGCGGCTGGGCGGACCGGCCAAGTCCTGCCCGATGTCCGGATCGATAATGGTTTCCGACTGCTGCCACAGGTTGTAGAGCGCCAGCGTGAAAGCGATGTCGCGGCGCGGTTGCGCGCGCAGACCGAGCTCCTGGCCTTCCTGCCGCGCCAGCAGCGGCGTACGGGGCAGTCCCAGCCCGACACTTCGGTCTTGATCGACTCCGCGAATGTCGGCGCTGTGAAATCCGCGTCCGGTATTGAGATAGAACTCAAGCCATGTCGATGCGGTGTAGATCAGGCTCGCCTTTGGCTGCCGCTGTGATTGCGAGGCACGGCCCGCGTTGCTGTAGCCGGCGGCCTGATGCAAGGCCTGCAGCTGGTCGACGTCGCTGCCGCGCTGATAGTCGTCGCGAACACCAAACAGGCTGCGCAGGCGCGAGCCCCAGCGGATGTTCGCCTGCACGTAGCCTGCAAGCGCGAACATGGTCACCTGGTCAAGATCGGAGAAGGAGGGCGGGTCGTCTTGCGGCGCCAGCGGCACGCGCGCCTGCGTCGGCAGGCGGCCAAGCGACAGTGCATCGTAGCGGGTCGCGGCACCGACTGAGAGAGCGCACGCGAGGGCGGCGCAATGTAACGGTGTGGTGTAGTCGGCGCTGAGGCCGATCGTGTGGCGATTTTCGAATTGTTCTTCCTGATCGCCGTGCACCGGGTCGACCAGGAAGTGGGTGAAATCGCTGTACATGTGCAGCTGGTTGTCGATGAAGTAACTCGACGTCGACAGCTGCCCGGTGCCTAAGGGCCGACGATACTGTGCCGAGACACTGGCTCGCTGCGCGCGGCCGCCATCGCTGGGATCGAGGGTGCCGAAGCGATCGGCAACCTGCCTGCTGGCGATTGCCTGCAGCGGAATGTCGGTCGTGCTGGTCCAGAGCTGGTGATAGTACATGCCGGTCAGCGTCCAGCCATTGTACTGATCGCCGTGGCTGTACCGCAGCACCAGGTTCTGCTTGCGGGCATCATCCGGATTGCTGAAGGTGCCGTCGTAATGCTGGTTTTCGACGGCCGCCAACAGTGCGCCGCCGCCGAAGCTCGTGGATGTGACCGCCAGGTAGCGCTGTTAGTCGCCTCGCATCAGAAACTGATTGGCTTTGCCCTCGTCACTGTGCAAGGTCACGATCAGACCCGGCACCGTCTCCAGCAGCTGTCCGGGGCGGTAGGCGGGCGCGAGCTGCAGTTCCTGATCGGCGACCACGCCTTCGCTCGCGGTGGCGGCTTGGCCGAGCAATTCCAGCCGCTCGGCCGATACCGTGACCTCTGACAGCGTGGGATTGAGCAGGGCGCGCTCGTCATCGGCCTGCGCGGTGGCCAGCACCAGGGTGCCCGCCAGTCCGAGGGTGCGGGCATTGAAGGGCAGCAAGCGGGCAGATCCTCTGGCACGCGGCGGGCGATCGCCTCAGGTATTACGCCAAACAGGCGTCGGCGGATGCATGCCGGTGCCGCGGCCGTGGATCTAGCCGCCACCCTTAAGACGATCGACTTCCTCGCGCAGCCGCTGCACCTGTGCTTCCAGCGCGTTCATGCGATCCGCGATCGATGACACCGGGCCGCTCGCGGACTCGGGCGTCGCACGGCTGGCCGGCGGGCTTGCTGGCATCGTGACGGCTGCGCCATCGGTGTTTTGCGGATCAGCTGCAAACAGATGCGCATAGCGCGCTTCCCGTCGTCCCGGCTCGCGCGCCAGGCGCACCACCAGCGCACCGGCCGGACGATGGGCCAGACCCTCGAGCACCGCCGCGGCCTGCTCGGCGTCGGTGAATTCCGCCATGCGTGCCGCGCGCCCGCGTAGCTCGCCCGCTGTCTGCGGTCCGCGCAGCAGCAGCTCGCACACAATGGCGCGCTCCTGCGGCGTGAACTGGAAGACGCTGAATTCGGTGTTGCAGAAGCGCTGCTGGTATTTCTGCACCCGGCTGCCGAATCCGGATTTTTCCAGCAGCAGATGGCGGCGCGACAGCGCATCCACCGCTGCCTGCACCTCGGCCTCCGACAGCTGCAGCACCGGATCGCGATTGCTCTTCTGGTTGCAGGCGTTGGTGAGCGCGTTGATCGACATCGGATACTGCTCGGGCGTCGTTACCTGCTTCTCAATCAGGCAGCCGATCACGCGCGCCTCGGGTGCCGACAACTCGATAGTCATGCGATCATTATGCAGTAGAATGCTTGGCTCCATGCGCACCGCACCCAGCAGCGTCGGGCACGCCAGGTTTGTCGAACAGGTTGTCTCCGGCCATCGCTCGGCGCTGCCGGTCGACATTCAGGTGCGCGATTCCTGGCGGCGCTGCCTTTCGGACTACCGCCTCGATCCCGATCAGACGCAGCATCCGGCGATGGTGTCGCTCGCGCAGCTGCGCCAGCGGCGCGAGCGTGCCGATCCGTTGTGCTCGATCGCGCGGGTGGAGATGGCCGCACTGGCAAGGCTGTTGAACGCGCCGGTCGGCGTCATGCTGACCGATCACGAGGGCGTGATACTCGGCTATACCGGGGCGCCCAATTTCGCCGAGATCGCGCGACGCGCCGGACTGCGCGAGGGCGCGGTCTGGAGCGAGTCGGCGCAGGGCACCAACGGCATGGGCACCTGCCTGGCGCTGCGCGAGCCGGTGCTGATCCAGGCTGATCAGCATTTCCTGGCCAAGAATGCGGCACTGACCTGTTGTGGCGCCCCGATCCTGGACGGCAGCGGCAACCTGGTCGGGGCACTCAATATCTCCGGTCACTTGCGCATGTCGGCCGCGCCCACCCTGGCGCTGGTGCGTCTGGCGGTGCAAAACATCGAGAACCGCGCGTTGCTGGCGCAACACCGGCGTCATCATCTGCTGCGATTCCATCCCCATCGGGAATTCATTTCGACCGCCGGGGAGGGGATACTGGCGATCGACCTCGACGGGCGCATCGTCGGCGCCAATGTCGCGGCGCTCGAATGGCTCGGCGTGTCCTCGCACCACAGCCTGTGCGGACAGCTGGTCGAGCAGGTCTTCGGCCTGGACCTGTCGACGCTCGAGACCCTGCGACGCGATCCGGCCTCGGCCGAGCCGCTACCCCAGCGCGATCGCGGTTCATTGTGCTACGGCATTATTCAGCCGCCGCACGCGATCGGTAATATCGCCCGCGCGCCCGCGGCCGGTGGCGGCGGCGAGCGTGCAGCGGGCAATGTTCTGGCGCAGGCCGAGCGCAAGGTGCTGCGCGAGGTGCTCGAAGGCTGTGGCTGGAACGTAAGCCGTGCGGCCGCGCAGCTCAACATCAGTCGGCGCACCCTGCATCGCAAGCTCAAGGCCCATGGCATGCGGCGCTACTCGGCGTGGAATGCGCACCTCGACTGAAGCGCCACTGAGTCAGTACTGACACAGGGTAGGGCTGGCACTCACCGGATCTCTTAAGATGCCGCGGGGAACCGCGGACGTGATGGACTGACAGTGGAAACACTCAGCGAACACCGATGCTTCGAAGGCGTGCAGGGCTTCTATCGCCATGACTCGAGCGTCATCGGTCTGCCGATGCGCTTTGCGGTGTATCGGCCGCCGCAGGCCGAGCGCGGACCGGTGCCGGTGCTGTTCTATCTGGCGGGTCTGACCTGCACCGAGGAGACCTTCGCGACCAAGGCCGGAGCACAGCGGCGCGCGGCCGAACTCGGACTGATGCTGGTCACCTGCGATACCAGTCCACGCAACACCGGCATCCCGGGTGAGGCCGACGACTGGGAGTTTGGCAGTGGTGCCGGGTTCTATCTGAATGCCACCCAGGAGCCCTGGTCACGCTACTTTCGCATGTACGACTACGTGCGCGACGAACTGCGCAGCCTCGTGCTGCAGAATTTTCCCGCCAACTCCGACCGAGTTGGCATTTTCGGCCATTCCATGGGCGGCCACGGGGCGTTGGTGCTGGCCTTGCGCAATACCGACCTGTATCGCTCGGTGTCGGCGTTCGCGCCGATCTGTTCTCCGACCCGCTGCGCCTGGGGTCAGAAAGCCCTGCCCCGATACCTGGGGCAGGATCGTGCCAGCTGGGCGCAATATGACGCGGTCGAGCTGCTGCGCTCGCGCGGCAAGCGTGCCTACCCGGAGATCCTGGTGGATCAGGGGCTGGCCGACAAATTCCTGCAGCAATCGCAGCTTCTGCCCGAGCAGCTCGAGGCCGCCTGCCAGGCGGTCGGACAGCCGCTGCGACTGCGGCGGCATGAGGGCTACGATCACGGCTATTACTTCATATCAACGTTCGTCAGTGATCATCTCCAGTTCCACGCGGCCGCGCTTGGCGCGGCGTGACCTTCGTACCGGTGCAGGCCACACGAAGGAGTAGAATGGGTCGCATTCACAGCGACCCGGCACTGCTTCACCCCCGGCAGTCGCGCGGAAGGAGCAGCAGATTGGCGATTTCCACGCCAGTGGAACCCGGCACGCAGCAGCCACCAGCGGAGCGCTCGAGCCCGGGCAGCAGTGCGGCGCATTCGGCGCCGCGCACCGCACGCGAGCCGTTGCTCGCGGTCTCGGCGCAACGCCGCGATGGTGCCGCGACTCACGACGTGCGCGAGACGCTGGCGGCCGAGGTGCCGGTGGCGATGCAGTACAACACCCGCCCGCACGCGGTGATGATGGCGACGCCCACCTACCTGGAAGACTTCGCATTCGGATTCGCGCTGACCGAGCGCATCATCGCCGCCGCCTCCGAGCTGACGCTGGCCGACATCCTCTGGACCGAGCACGGTGTGGCGCTGGAGATGCTCATTCCGCAGCAGCGCTTCCTGGCGTTGCAAACGCGCGAACGCAATCTCACCGGGCGCACCGGCTGTGGGCTGTGCGGCACGGCCACGCTGGAGGCGGCGATCCGCCCGGTGCGCAAGGTCGACCCGAGCGGCCCGCGGGCCGACGCCAGCGCATTGCGCGAGGGCATGCAGCGACTCGCAGCGCTGCAGCCGCTCAACGATGCCAGCGGTGCGGTGCACGCCGCCGCGCTGCTGACCACCGACGGTGGCTTCACGGTGCGCGAGGATGTCGGCCGCCATAACGCCATCGACAAGGCGGTCGGCGCGGTGATCCGCACCGGCCTTACGCCGCATACTCTTTTGGTGACCTCGCGCGCCTCGTACGAGGTGGTGCACAAGGCGGCCGAAGCGGGCTGCCGCATGGTGGCAGCGATTTCTGCGCCGACCGCTCTGGCGCTGCGTTTGGCGCAGGAGGCCGGCGTCACGCTGATCGGCTGGACGCGTCCGCCGCGTCTGACGGTCTACTGTGGAGAACTGGCATGAACGCCCGCAAACGCGTCGCCATACCGGTGCGGCCCGAGCCCGGGTCGGATCTGCCCGAGGCAGAGCGCCGAGCGGTACGCGAGTCGGTGCAGCAGAATCGCGCCCTCGAAGGCAATCTGCTGCCAATTCTTCATGCCATCCAGGATCGGCTGGGCTGGATTCCGCCGCGCGTCATTGCGCTGATCGCCTTCGAACTCAACCTGTCGCGCGCCGAGGTGCACGGCGTGATTTCCTTCTATCACTATTTCCGCCAGCACGCCCCCGGCCAACACCTGATCTACCTGTGTCGCGCCGAGGCCTGCCAGGCGGTTGGGGCGGTGGAGCTGGAAGCCCATGCCAAGCGCGCCTTGGGCGTGGAGTTCCACGGCACCAGCAGCGACGGGCGCTATACCCTGGAGCCGGTGTACTGCCTGGGCAACTGCGCCAGCGGTCCGTCACTGCTGGTGGATGGCGAACTGCATGGACGCATGACGCCACAGCGCTTCGATGCCCTAATCGCGCGCGACGGCAAATGACCACCACGATCTACATTCCGCGCGAGGCCACGGCCCTGTCGCTGGGTGCGCAGCCGGTGGCCGACGCCATCGCGGCACAGGGCGCACGCAGCGGCAAACCCGTGCGCATCGTGCGCACCGGATCGCGTGGACTGTTCTGGCTCGAGCCGCTGGTAGAGGTGCAGACGCCCGCCGGCCGCGTGGCTTACGGACCGGTGCAGGCCGCGGACGTCGACGGATTGTTCGCCGCCGGTTTTCTCACCGGTGGCAAGCACGCGCTGCATTTGGGCGACGTGGAGTCGATTCCGTACCTGAAGAATCAACAGCGACTGACCTGCGCTCGGCTGGGGATCATCGACCCGGTGAACCTGGAGGACTATCGTGCCCACGGCGGCTATGAGGGCCTGAAGGCCGCGGTGGCGATGCAGCCGGGTGACATCGTCAAGGCTGTGACCGACTCCGGTCTGCGCGGGCGCGGAGGCGCGGCATTTCCGACCGGAATCAAGTGGAAGACCGTGCTGGACGCAGCGGGCGAGCAGAAGTACATCGTCTGCAATGCCGATGAGGGCGATTCGGGCACGTTTTCTGATCGCCTGCTGATGGAAGGCGATCCCTACTGCCTGATCGAGGGCATGACGATCGCGGGCTTAGGCGTGGGCGCCACGCGCGGCTATATCTATCTGCGCTGCGAATATCCGCATGCGCACGCCACGCTCAAGCAGGCCATCGCCACAGCCTATGAGAAGGGTTTTCTCGGCAACGACGTCGCCGGATCGGGTCGTACGTTCGAGCTGCAGGTGCGGCTGGGCGCCGGCGCCTACATCTGCGGCGAAGAGACGTCGCTGCTGGAATCGCTTGAAGGGCGGCGCGGTCAGATCCGCTTCAAGCCGCCGCTGCCGGCGCTCAAGGGTCTGTTTGGCTGTCCCACCGTGGTCAACAACGTCATCTCCTTTGCCAGCGTGCCGATCATCCTGCAAAAAGGCGCCACCTACTACCGCGACTTCGGGGTCGGGCGCTCGCGCGGCACGCTGCCGATCCAGCTGACCGGCAACGTCGCGCGCGGCGGATTGGTGGAACGCGCCTTTGGCGTTACGTTGCGCGAAATGCTGTACGACTATGGCGGCGGTACGCGCAGCGGCCGTCCGGTCCGGGCCGTGCAGGTGGGCGGTCCGCTCGGGGCCTACTGGCCGGAGTCCAAGTTCGATACGCCGCTCGACTATGAGGCGTTCGCTGCCGGTGGAGGAATGTTGGGCCACGGCGGTATCGTGGTATTCGATGACACTGTGGACCTGGCAGCGCAGGCCCGCTATGCGATGGAGTTCTGCGCGATCGAATCGTGCGGCAAATGCACACCGTGCCGCCTGGGTTCCACCCGCGGCGTGGAAGTGATTGATCGATTGGTCGCTGGCGATCGTGCCGCGATGCAGCAAACTCTGCTGCGAGATTTATGTGACACAATGCTCAATGGATCGTTGTGCGCACTCGGAGGTCTAACCCCATATCCGGTACTCTCGGCCCTCGATTATTTTGCCGAAGATTTTTCAAAGGCTGCAGCCCCGCGAGCGGCGCAGCGTTAGCTACGAGTTGGACCTATGCAATCAATCGCAGATAAGGATTTCGGTACCCCCAAGAGCCTGTCGACCAAGAAGGTGACCCTTACCATCGACGGCGAGCCGGTCACGGTCCCCGCCGGCACCTCGGTGCTGCGCGCCGCCGCCGAACTTGGTGTGTCCATCCCCAAGCTGTGCGCGACCGATCTGCTCGACGCCTTCGGGTCGTGCCGCATGTGCCTGGTACAAATTGAGGGCATGAAGGGTTACCCGGCCTCCTGCACCACCCCGGTGACCGAGGGCATGAAGGTCACCACCCAGAACGACAAGATCGCTACGCTGCGGCGCGGGGTGATGGAGCTGTATATCTCGGATCACCCACTGGACTGCCTGACCTGTCCGGCCAACGGCCACTGTGAGCTACAGGACATGGCTGGCGCGGTCGGCTTGCGCGAGGTGCGCTACGGCTACAACGGGGCCAATCACCTGGATGCGCCCAAAGACGAGTCCAATCCCTATTTCACCTTCGATCCGAGCAAGTGCATCGTTTGCTCGCGCTGCGTGCGCGCCTGCGATGAGCAGCAGGGCACGCTGGCGCTGACCATCGAGAACCGCGGTTTCGACTCCAAGGTCGCGGCCAGCCAGGCTGAGTCGTTTTTTGATTCGGAGTGCGTTTCGTGCGGCGCCTGCGTGCAGGCCTGTCCGACCGCCACTTTGTCCGAGAAGTCACTGATCAAGATCGGACAGGCCGAGCATAGCGTCGTGACCACCTGCGCCTACTGCGGCGTGGGCTGCTCGTTTCGCGCCGAGATGCGCGGCGAGGAAGTGGTGCGCATGGTGCCCAACAAGGATGGGCACGCCAACCACGGACACAGCTGCGTCAAGGGGCGCTTCGCCATCGGTTACACCACACATCCGGACCGCATCACCAAGCCGATGATCCGCGCCAGCATCTCAGATCCGTGGCGCGAGGTCAGCTGGGAAGAGGCGATCTCACACGCGGCTTCGGAGCTCAACCGCATTCAGGCCAAGTACGGGCGCGACAGCATCGGTGCGATCACCTCCAGCCGCTGCACCAACGAGGAGACCTACCTGATGCAGAAGCTGGTGCGAGCCGGCTTCGGCAACAACAACGTCGACACCTGCGCGCGCGTGTGTCATTCGCCGACCGGCTACGGTTTGAAGAACACGATCGGTGAATCGGCCGGCACCCAGGATTTCGATTCGGTGATGCAGGCGGACGTGATCTTCGTGATCGGCGCCAATCCGACCGACGGCCATCCGGTGTTCGCCTCGCAGATGAAGCGCCGGCTGCGTCAGGGCGCCAAGCTGATCGTGGCCGACCCGCGCCGTATCGACCTGGTGCGCACGCCGCACATCCAGGCCGACTACCACCTGCAGCTCAAACCCGGCACCAACGTCGCGCTGCTCAACAGCATGGCGCACGTGATTGTCACCGAGGGCCTGGTTCACGAGGAGTTCGTGCGCGCGCGCTGCGAGATCGATGCCTACGAGAAGTGGAGCAGTTTCGTGGCCGAGGAGCGCAACTCGCCCGAGGCGACGGAAGCAGTGACAGGCGTGCCGGCTGCCGACTTGCGCGCCGCCGCGCGCCTCTACGCGACCGGTGGCAACGGCGCGATCTTCTACGGCCTGGGCGTGACCGAGCACAGCCAGGGTTCGACCGCGGTCATGGGCATCGCCAATCTGGCGATGGCCACCGAGAACATCGGCCGCCCCGGCGTCGGCGTCAACCCGCTGCGCGGCCAGAACAATGTTCAGGGCTCTTGCGACATGGGCTCGTTCCCGCACGAGTATCCGGGTTACCGCCACGTCGCCGATGAGGACACGCGCAAGCAGTTCGAGGCCGACTGGAAGGTCAAGCTGCGGGTCGAGCCCGGCCTGCGCATTCCGAACATGTTCGAAGCGGCACTCGACGGCGAGTTCAAGGCGCTGTACATCCAGGGCGAGGACATCGCGCAATCGGATCCGAATACACAGCACGTGACCGCGGCGCTGTCGGCGATGGAGTGCATCATCGCTCAGGACCTGTTCCTGAACGAGACCGCGAAGTTTGCCCATATCTTCCTACCGGGCTCGTCCTTCCTGGAGAAGGATGGCACCTTTATCAATGCCGAGCGGCGCATCTCGATGGTGCGCAAGGTGATGCGCTCGAAGTCGGGGTATGCGGACTGGGAGATCACTCAGCTGCTGGCCCGCAAGATGGGCATGGACATGAACTACAGCCATCCGTCCGAAATCATGGACGAGATCGCGCGCCTGACGCCCACCTTCACCGGCGTCAGCTACAACAAGATCAACCGGCTGGGCAGCATCCAGTGGCCGTGCAACGACGAGCATCCGGAAGGCACACCGACCATGCACGTGGGTACCTTCGTACGCGGCCTGGGCCGCTTCCTGGTTACCGAGTTCGTCCCGACGCGCGAGAAGGTCAACGCCAAGTATCCGTTCATTCTTACCACCGGCCGTATCCTGACGCAGTACAACGTCGGCGCGCAGACCCGCCGCACCGAGAATTCCGCCTGGCACGATGAGGATCGGGTCGAGATCCATCCGAGCGATGCCGAGACACTGGGCGTTGGCAACGAGGATTGGGTCGGCATCCAGAGCCGCGCCGGCGAAACCGTGCTGCGTGCCAAGATCACCGATCGGGTGCAGCCCGGTGTGATCTACACCACGTTCCATTTCCCGGAGTCGGGCGCCAACGTCATCACGACCGAGAACTCGGACTGGGCGACCAACTGCCCCGAGTACAAGGTGACCGCGGTGCAGGTGATGCGCGTGAACCAACCGTCAGAGTGGCAGCGGCGCTTCCACGAGTTCGACCGTCAACAACAGGCGCTGCTCAATGAGGCGACGCATCCGAAGCAGCCGGCCAAGGCGACCGCTCCCGGCTGATGAGCATCGAGCACCTGGTGGATATGGCCAACGACATTGGCCATTTTTTTGCGTCCGAATCAAAACGAGCTGATGCGGTGGCCGGTATCGCCAACCACATCCAGCGCTTCTGGGATCCGCGCATGCTGCGCAATATCATGATCCACCTGAAGAATGGCGGTGAGGGTCTGGAAGAGTTGCCGCGCGAGGCGCTCGCGAGCCTGCGGGCCGAAGCCTAGCTCGGTTTAGCCTCGGACCAGCTGATGCAGCACGCCGATCAGGTCGATGGCCAGCAGCCCGAGAATCGGCAACATGCTGAGTGCGAACCCGAGGCTGCGGCCCGACGGCGCGGCCACGTAGGCGCGCAGGTACACGAAGCGGCCAACCAGATAGATCGCTCCCAGTAGCGCGCCCCAGTAGCCGGCGACGAATACGGTGGCGATCCACAGTGCCGGCAGCAGCAGCACCAGCAGTTCCAGCGTATTCATCTGCACGCGATAGTAGCGCTCGAAGGTTTCGTTTCCCGAGACTGCCGGTGCGCGGATCCCCAGTCGCTCACGGCTGCGGCCGACCAGAACGCCAAAGTAGACGAATTGCAGCAGTGCGAGCACCGTGATGAGTTCCGGCAGCAGCATCAGGTCACCTGTCGAGCACCAGCGGGGGGATTGCCCCGTGGCTATTCTATGACTGGGCGCTTTCCACAAGCAGCCGTTCGGAGTTGTCCGGCGTACGAAACACCAGCGGATGCTCCACCGCCGGTCGCGATCCTTGTGCGGCATTGACGATCTCCAGCACGCGGCCATGCTGCGGCGACTTGTCGCACACCGGGTCGGTGGCGCCGACATCGCCGGTAAGCAGGAACGCCTGGCAACGGCAACCTCCCAGATCCTTGGCCTTCTCCGGGCAGCTGCGGCACGGTTCGGGCATCCAGGCATCCCCGCGGAAGCGGTTGAAGGCGGGTGCATCGAGCCAGATATCCTTGAGGCTGGAGGTGCGCGCCGAGGGTAGCGTCATGCCGGGCAGCATGCGCGCCGCGTGGCACGGCATTACCAGGCCGTCCGGCGCTACCACCATAAACGTGGTACCCCAGCCATTCATGCAGCGCTTGGGCCGATTTTCGTACAGATCCGAGATCACGTGCAGGATGCGCAGATGATTACCGATGCGCGCTCGGTACTCGGCCACCACGGCCTCCGAGCGCTGCAGCTGCTCGCGCGTCGGCAGCAGCTGCGTGCGATTTAGATCCGCCCAGCCATAGAACTGGGTGTTGGCCAGCTCGAGGAACTCGGCGCCGATCTCCAGCGCCAGATCGATGATGCGGTCGACATGGTCGATGTTGAGCCGATGGATGACGCAGTTCATCACCATCGGGAAACCGTGGGACTTGATCAGCGTAGCGACGCGGCGCTTGAGCTTGAAGGTGCGGGTGCTGGACAGGAAGTCGTTGAGCTCGCGGGTGGAGTCCTGGAACGATAGCTGCACGTGGTCCAGACCGGCGAGTTTCAGATCGCGCATGCGGGTCTCGTTCAGCCCCACGCCCGAGGTGATCAGATTGGTGTAAAAACCGAGCCGGTGCGCTTCGGCCACCAGCTGCTCCAGATCGGGACGGCTGAGTGGCTCGCCACCGGTGAATCCAAGCTGCACCGCGCCCAGAGCGCGCGCCTCGGCTAGGACCCGAAACCATTCCTGCGTCGTGAGCTCGCTCTTGATGTTGGCGAAGTCGACCGGATTGGAGCAGAACGCGCAGTGCAGCGGACAGCGATAGGTCAGCTCGGCCACCATCCACAGCGGCACGCCCGGCGTAGCGGCGATGCTCTCGGGAACCGCGCTCATGGCTGCCCGCTGTCGCGCCACATGACCCAGCCATCCTGCGTGGCCGTCTGAAGGAACGCCACCACATCGGCATCGATCTCCTCGGACTGAAACGCCTTTTTCAAATCGGCGATGATGTCGGCGGCCGAACGCTGGCCGTCGCAGCGGCGCAGGATCTCCCCTGCCGCGCCGTTGAGCTGCACCATTCCTTCCGGAAACAGCAGCACATAACCGTTCTGTGCCGCCTCCCACTGGAAGCGATACAGCGGCGCGATGCGCGGGAAGGCGGCGCGGGAAACGGGTGCCGGATCAGCCATCGTTGAGTCCATAGCGCAGCTGGATCGCATCCAGCATCGACCACAGGATGTCGAGCTTCAGCTGCAGAATATCAAGGGCGCGCTGCTGTGCCGGGCGCGTCAGGAAATACTCGAGCGTCACCTTGAGACCATGTTCGACGTCGCGCGTGGCCAGCGGCAGCCGCGAGCGAAAGTAATGCAGCCCGGCCGAATCGATCCACGGGTAATGCTCCGGCCAGGTGGCCAGGCGCTGGCGGTGGATCTGCGGGGCAAACAGCTCGGTGAGCGATGCGCACACGGCTTCCTGCCAAGGTTGCTGGCGGGCGAAATTGACGTACTCGTCGACCGCGAAGCGTACCCCCGGGACCACATGCTGCTGCGTCCAGAGCTCTTCGGTCGACAGCCCCACCGCCTGCCCGAGCCGCAGCCAGGCCTCGATGCCGCCGGCGTCCTCGCCGTAGCCGTCGTGATCCAGAATTCGCTGCACCCACAGGCGGCGCTGCTCGCGATCCGGGCAGTTGGCCAGGATCGCCGCGTCCTTGCGCGGGATATTCACCTGGTAATAGAACCGATTGGCGACCCAGCCGCGGATCTGATCGCGGCTGGCACGCCCGGTATTGAGCATGACGTTGAACGCATGATGGATGTGATAGGCCTTGCCCTTGGCGCGCAGCTCGCGCTCGAAGTCGCCCGGCGACCAGGGCACCGGCGTGTCGCCGGCCGCGGTCGAGGTGCGCTCGGTTCGTGCCGTTTCGCTCACAGCGTGATCTCCAGGCCGTCGTGCGCGACCTCGATCCCGGCGGCGTCGAGCTGCGCGCGCTGCGCGCCGGCTTCGTCCAGGATCGGATTGGTGTTGTTGATGTGAATCAGGATGCGCCGCGTCCTCTTCGGCAGGCGCGCGAGCTGCTCGATCATGCCGTCCGGGCCGCTCTGCGGCAGGTGACCCAGATCGGAGGCGCGCTTGTGCGATACGCCGGCTCGAATCATCTCGTCGTCACTCCAGAACGTGCCATCCACCAGCACGCAATCGCTGGATTGAAACACCTGCGCGACGGTGGCGGGAACGGCCGCCAGGCCCGGCGAATAGAACAATTGCCGGCCGCTGGCTTGATCCTTGAAGATCAGTCCCACGTTGTCGCCAACGCGCGGCTTGTCGCGGTAGGCCGAATACGGTCCGGGCTTGCCTGCCACCGGCAGGGCGGTGAGCTGCACTCCCGGCAACGCCGGGAGCTCGAAGCTGCTGCCGTCCACCGGCACGCGGTGCCAGTGCACGCCACAGAAATATTCCAGAACCTTCAGGATCGGCAGTCCCGTGCTTAAGTCTTCACGCACCGGATCGGTGGTCCACAGTTCGAGCGGTGCGCCATGCTCGCGCAGCAACAGCAGGCCGGTCGAATGATCGATTTGTCCATCCACCAGAAGCACCGCGGCGATGCCGCTACCCCGTACGCCCTGGTGGGGCTGCAGGCCGGAATTGTGCGCAATCTGCTGGTGGATATCGGGCGATGCATTGCAGATCACCCACTGGCGGCCGTCGACCGAGACGGCTATCGAGGACTGGGTGCGGCGGCGCGCCTTGAGGGTACCGGCGCGCAACCCGCTGCAATTTCCACAGTTGCAGTTCCACTGTGGAAAGCCCCCGCCGGCGGCCGAACCCAATACTCGTACCAGCACGGACAGCAGCCGCTCTGCTGTATGGAGACCGCCCCGGGGTTACCGGGGCGGAACCCGATCAACGATTGGCGACGTAGGAGTTGATTTCCATTCCGAAACGCAACACTTTGGCCGCTGGAGTTACCCACTTCATATGCAAGTTCCTTTGGTTGATCCGTCGACACGCACCGGCGAACCGATGCGGGCTAAATTGTGGCTCCGATGGGCGCCCCGACCCCCCGATGGATCCTTGATTCGGGCCTCATGATTTTCATGAATCGGGGGCCGTAGCGGGGCCCTGCGGCCCGCGGCCCGGCCGAGCGCCGCCGTGGAGATAGTGCGGTAGCATCGGCAGCGATGCGGCACCGAGCGGCAGCGTGAGTCTGCGGTTACAGATCAACCTGATCATTGCAGCGTTGATGAGTCTGTTCATCGGCAGCATGGTCTATGAGGAGATCAAGGACACCGGCAGCAGCGTGCGCGAGGAGATCGAGGGCTCCAATCAGGTCGCCACGCAGTTTCTGACCCGGGTGTCATTCGTCTATCAGATGTCCGGTCTGCAGGGCATGATGAGTTTTCTGGACCAGCTCGGCCGGATCCGCGCCAACGACGTGTACCTTTACAGCCCGACCGGTGAGCTGGTGTATACCTCGCCGCCGTCGACCTATAAGAGCGGTCGCGACGCCCCGCACTGGTTCGCGCGCCTGGTGTCACCGCCGCCGACGCAGCAGGAGATCAGCATCGGCGATGGGCACCTGGTACTGCGAGCCAACTCCTCGCGCGCGGTACTGGATGGCTGGGACGATCTGTCGCGCCTGCTGTGGTACGGGCTGGGCGCGCTGATCCTGATCAATGTGGTGGTGTTCTGGGTCGCCGGGCGCGTGCTCAAACCGCTGCAGATCGTGGTGCGCGGACTGCAGCGTATGGAGCAGGGCGACTACGATGCGCGCCTGCCGCTGCTCAGCGGCAAGGAAGGGCGGCTGATGAGCCAGGCATTCAACCGCACGGCCCAGGCCGTGGCGGACAGCGCCGCGGCGCAGAAACTGGCGAGCGAGGCCCGGCAACGGCTGCAGGAAAATCGCGAATTGAACCAGATGATCCAATCGCACATCGAGGAGGAACGGCGCAGCATCGCGCGCGAACTGCACGATGAGCTCGGGCAATCCATCACCGCTGTCAAGAGCATCGGCCTGTCGATCGCCCAACGCACCGAGGGGGTCGATGCAGGAATCAACGAGGCCGCGCGCCTGATCGTCGACACCGCCGGCCGCATGTACGATGCGGTGCATGAAATGATTCCGCGGCTGCGGCCGTTCGCACTCGACAGCTTCGGATTGCGTGATGCGCTGGCCGATATGGCCGGGGCCTGGCGCGCACGCCATCCGGAGCTCGAGCTCAGGCTCAGCGTGGCCGATCCGCTGCCGCCGCTCAGCGACACCGTCACCACCTGCGCCTACCGGATCGTGCAGGAGGCGCTGACCAACGCGCTGCGCCATGCCTCGGCGCGCCGCATCGTGATCTGGGTGGGCCCGGAGGGCCAGGAACTGCTGGTGCGTGTGGAGGATGATGGCATCGGTCTGTCACCGGGCTGGGATGAGAGCGGCCATCATGGCGTGCGCGGCATGCGCGAGCGCGCGCTGGTGTTGGGCGGCAGCTTCGCGGTCGGCGCCGCGCCGCAGGGGGGCACGCACGTGACGGTGCGCTTGCCGCTGAGCGAGCATCCATGAAAACAACCACCGTCATGCTGGTGGATGATCATGCGGTGGTACGCATGGGATTCCGGCTGCTGCTGCAGGCCGCCGAGGACCTGCAGGTGGTGGCGGAGGCCGACAGCGGCGAAGCGGCGTGCAGCAAATACCTTGAGACCCGTCCCGACGTGGTGGTGATGGATCTGGCAATGGCCGGCATCGGCGGCATCGAGGCCGTCAAACGTATCGTCGCACGCGATAGGGATGCCCGGATTCTGGCGCTGTCCGCGCACGCCGATGCCAGTCACCCGAAGCGCGTGCTGCAGGCCGGCGCCCTCGGCTATCTGTCCAAGCGCAGCGCCCCGGAGACGCTGATCGAGGCGATTCGCACCGTGGCGGCCCGACGGCGCTACATCGATGCCTCGATCGCGCAGCTCATCGCGGTGCAGGATGTCGCCGGCGATCACAATCCGACCGAGCAGCTGTCACCGCGCGAGTTTGAAGTGTTCATCCTGCTGGCGCAGGGCGTGTCGGTGAATCAGATCGCCGAGACACTGCACCTGAGCCCAAGCACGGTGGGAACACATCTCTATAACATCAAGCAGAAACTGGCGGCGTCCAACCAGGCAGAGTTGACGCTGATTGCCGTGCGCCACGGCCTCATCGAGACCTGAGGCCGTTTCACCGTGGATGACTTCACTGAGCCACAGACTCTCGGACCGCTTCGGTCGTGATGCAAAAGAGCAACACAGGCGGAGTCGTCCCGAAGGGATAGCGGTACCTTTTGCCGGTTGATAGAGCGAATGACGGCGATGGCACACGGCCGTACGCCACCATTTCCAAAAAAGGGCGCATACTGTATATCTGCCAGCTCTTGAAGCGGGGGAATGCGCCCGGACTTGCCCGAATAAGCCTGTGCTCGGCAAATCAACCGGGTTCTATCAATTCGTCGTAGATAACTCAAAAGCAAAATTCGCAACGTCGGCGTCATGGCGTCCGGGGCGATGTTTTTGCCACTTTTAGGGGGAAGACGATATGAACGTCGCTCAGATGAAACCACCAATCCAGCAGACTGGATTGAAAAACCGTTGGGCGCAGTTGGTCATGGGAATCATCTGCATGGCGATGGTGGCCAACCTGCAATATGGCTGGACGCTCTTCGTGGATCCGATGCACGACAAGTTCGGATGGACCAAGGCGGCCATTCAGGTCGCGTTCTCCATTTTCGTGCTCTGTGAAACCTGGTTGGTGCCGGTCGAAGGCTACCTGATGGACAAATTCGGCCCTCGCCCGGTGGTGTTGGTGGGCGGCATTCTGGCGGGGCTTTCCTGGATCATGAATTCTTACGCGACCTCGTTGGGGATGCTGTATTTTTCCGCGGTGGTCGGCGGGATCGGGGCTGGCAGCGTCTACGGAACTTGCGTAGGCCTTGCACTCAAGTGGTTCCCGGACAAGCGTGGTCTTGCCGCCGGACTGACCGCCGCGGGATTCGGCGCCGGTGCCGCACTAACAGTGATTCCCATCGCGAACATGGTGAAGTCTGGCAGCTACGAGCAGGCATTCTTCACCTTCGGGCTGATCCAGGGCATCGTGGTCCTGGTGGTGTCGTTGTTTCTGCTTCGACCGCCCATTACCGCTGTTGTCGCCGCGGTTAAGGGCGCGGTGAACCCGATGACCCGACGCAACATCGGACCGGGTGAAATGCTCAAGACGCCGGTGTTCTGGATGCTCTACGTGTGCATGATTCTGGTCGCGTCAGGCGGGTTGATGGCGGCTGCGGAGGTTGCTCCGATTGCCAAGGATTACGGTGTGGCGAAGACCTCGGTCACGTTTCTTTGGGCCACACTGCCGCTGCTCACGTTGGCCCTGTCGATCGATTCGCTCGTGAATGGCTTGACTCGACCTCTCACTGGCTGGATCTCGGACCATCTCGGGCGCGAGAACACGATGGTGCTGGTTTTTATCGTCGAAGGAGTGGCCATCTGGGGCCTTATGCACTTCGGTCATTACCCCGCAGGCTTCCTGATCTTCGCACCGCTGATTTTCCTCGGCTACGGCGAAATCTTCTCGCTCTTTCCAGCGGCGAGCGGCGATACCTTCGGCCCGAAGTACGCTGCAACCAACAATGGCCTGCTTTACACCGCCAAAGGAACGGCGTCGCTGCTGATCCCACTGGCCAACGTATTGAAGGCGTCCGCCGGCAGTTGGGTGCCCGTACTGTGGATCGCGGGCGCGTTGCCGATTATCGCTGCCTTTCTGGCGAAATTAGTTCTGGCGCCAATGCGCCGCAAGATGCTTGACCAAGTGGTGGCCGACCCCACTGAAAAAGACGCACAGACGCAGCTGACTTAGCGCAATGGTGCGATGAATTGAGCCATCGAAAAAGGGGCAGTATCTAACTGCCCCATTGCCTATCGCTGCAATCGCGGCCGGCCAATTCTCGCGGTCAGTGCCCGGGCAGGAATCCCTGGTGGTGCGCGAAATGCTTGGCGAGGAAAGCCTCGCCGCGCTCCAGGATAAAGTACCTAAACGCCTCGGCGGCCGGCGACAGTGTCTTGGCCAGCGTGTTGACCACATGCCAGCGGCGCATCACCGGCAGCCCCTC
Source organism: Steroidobacteraceae bacterium (assembly GCA_036502265.1). Lineage (GTDB taxonomy): Bacteria > Pseudomonadota > Gammaproteobacteria > Steroidobacterales > Steroidobacteraceae > FEN-1191. The sequence goes on from DASXYW010000016.1 coordinate 53,210, forward strand.
GCATTCGGGCGTGGCAATCAGGCGGTGATCCAGTTCCAGGCCGATGGTGTGCAGCGACAGCAGCGCCACGCCCATGCCGGCCATGACCGCCTGCTTGATCGACTCGTTGCTCGACATCTGCATGACCACGCGCGGCGTCATTTGGTGCGCGGTCATGAATTCATCTAGCGCTGCGCGCGTGCCCGAACCTGGCTCGCGCACGATGAACCCCTCGCCGGTCAGCGCGCTGGCTGCGACCTTCTCGGCGCGCGTGAACGGATGATCGACCCCGGTCACCAGCACGTGCGGATGCATCGCGAACGGTTCCGCGCGTGTGGGCCAGTCTTTCGGGGGGCGGCCCATGATCGCCAGCTCGACACTGCCTTGCTGCATCAGGCTCACGACCTGCTCGCGGTTGTTGCACACCTGCAGGCGTACCTCGATACCCGGGTGCTCATCGCGAAACAGCGCCAGCATGCGCGGCACGAAGTACTTCGCAGTGCTCACCATGCCGACGTCGAGCACGCCGGTCTGCAGACCGCGGAAGCGCGCCACCATGTCCTCGGCGTCGCGCATCGCCGCCAGCACCCGGCGGGTGTGGGCCAGCACGTATTCCCCGACCATCGTCAGCGAAACCTTGCGGCTGGAGCGGTCGAACAGTGGCAACCCGACCTCCAGCTCCAATTCCTTGATCTGCATCGACACTGCCGGGGCGCTGAGCCCCAGCTCCTCGGCAGCGCGCGCGAAACTCAGGTGGCGGGCTACCGAGGCGAATAGCCGCAGCTGGCGGAGGGTGGCGCTCTTCATTAAGGAATCCTTAACGTCGAGATAATAATAAATGACTGTACCTGAATAATAAATCGCCCTTAGAGTGAAGCCATTAAGCCGACACTCGGGACGACATAATGGCGCAAGCGATTGAAAAAGCAGGGCAGACGGCTATCAAGGACGCGCTCAAGCGTTATGCGCCAGGTGTTCTGAAATACCGGCAGATGGGTTACTGGGATGCCGACTACGTGCCCAAGTCCACGGATGTCATCTGCCTGTTCCGGATCACCCCGCAGGACGGCGTCGAGGCAATCGAGGCGGCGGCTGCCGTCGCCGGAGAATCCAGCACCGCGACCTGGACGGTGGTGTGGACCGACCGGCTGACGGCCTGCGACAACTATCGCGCCAAGGCCTTCAAGACCGAGCCGGTCCCCAATGCCCCCGGGCAGTACTTCGCCTGGGTGGCCTACGACCTCATCTTGTTCGAGGAGGGCTCGATCGCCAACATGACGGCGAGCCTGATCGGCAACGTTTTCAGCTTCAAGCCGCTCAAGGCATTGCGCCTGGAGGACATCCGCATCCCGGTGGCCTACGTCAAGACCTTCAAGGGCCCCCCGACCGGGCTGATCGTCGAGCGCGAGCGGCTCGACAAGTTTGGCCGCCCGCTGCTCGGCGCCACCACCAAGCCCAAGCTCGGGCTGTCCGGGCGCAATTACGGCCGCGTGGTGTACGAGGGTCTCAAGGGCGGCCTGGATTTCCTCAAGGACGATGAAAACATCAACTCGCAGCCGTTCATGCACTGGCGCGACCGCTTCCTTTACGTGATGGACGCGGTCAATCGTGCCAGCGCAGCAACCGGCGAGGTGAAAGGCTCGTATCTGAACGTGACCGCCGCAACCATGGAAGACATGTACGAGCGGGCCGAATTCGCCAAGGAGCTGGGTTCGGTCGTCGTCATGGTCGACCTGGTGATCGGCTGGACCGCGATCCAGAGCATGTCGAACTGGGCACGACGCCACGACATGATCCTGCACATGCACCGCGCCGGGCACGGCACCTACACGCGACAGAAGAACCATGGGGTGAGTTTTCGCGTGATCGCCAAGTGGCTGCGTCTGGCGGGGGTAGACCACCTGCATGCCGGCACCGCGGTCGGCAAGCTTGAGGGCGACCCGCTCACCGTGCAGGGCTTCTACAACGTCTGCCGCGACAGCTACACGCGCCAGGATCTGCCACGCGGTTTGCACTTCGATCAGGACTGGGCCGACCTGCGCAAGGTGATGCCGGTGGCCTCCGGTGGCATTCACGCCGGCCAGATGCATCAGTTGCTGGATCTGTTCGGCGACGACGTGGTGCTGCAGTTCGGCGGCGGCACCATCGGGCATCCGGCCGGCATCCAGGCCGGGGCGGTTGCCAATCGCGTCGCGCTCGAATGCATGGTGAAGGCCCGCAACGAGGGCCGCGATATCCGCAACGAGGGCCCGGAGATCCTACGGCAGGCGGCCCGTTTCTGCGGCCCGCTGCAACAGGCGCTGGATACCTGGGGCGAGATCACCTTCAACTACGCCCCCACCGACACTTCCGACTACGTGCCGACCGCCCTAGCCGCGGTCTGAAGCAATGGACCAGGAGCACTGATCATGATGAGCAATCCGGCCGGCCGCATCACCCAGGGACAGTTCAGCTTCCTGCCCGATCTGAGCGATAGCGAGATCGCATTGCAGATCGACTACGGCCTGAAGCGCGGCTACGCCTGGAGCGTGGAGTACACCGACGACCCGCATCCGCGCAACACCTACTGGGAGATGTTCGGCATGCCCATGTTCGATTTGAAGGACGCGGCCGGCGTGATGCTCGAGCTGCAGCAGTGCCGGCGGACTTTCCCGCAGCACTACATCCGGCTGATGGCGTTCGATGCCACGCGCGGCGTGGAAAGCATCGCGATGAGCTTCATCGTCAATCGGCCCCGCAGCGAGCCCGGATTCACGCTGTTGCGCCAGGAAGCGCGCGGACGCACGCTGCGCTACAGTGTGCACCGTTACGGCACCGAACGCTCCGAAGGCGAGCGCGGCGGGGTCTGATGGGGGCGCCCCTCTACACCATCCCCGGGGCCATGGCGCCGGCTTGCGCGCAGCTGGCGAGCGCCGCGGACCCCGCCGCCATCGTCGCGGCCCCGCGCACCGTCAGCCAGGTGCTGGCGCAAAGTCAGGCCGATGCCGTGATCGATGAACTGGAGCGTGACCTGGTGGGACTGGCACCCATCAAGGCACGCATACGCGATATCGCCGCATTGCTCGTGATCGACAAACTGCGTATCACGCTTGGCTTGCAGGCCCAGGCGCCCAGTCTGCATATGTCCTTCACCGGCAATCCGGGCACCGGAAAGACCACGGTGGCGCTGCGCATGGCGCAGATCCTGCATCGCCTGGGCTACGTGCGCAAAGGCCATCTGGTGGCCGTTACGCGCGACGACCTCGTCGGCCAGTACATCGGCCACACCGCCCCCAAGACCAAGGAAGTGGTTAAGAAAGCGATGGGGGGCGTGCTGTTCATCGATGAGGCCTATTACCTCTATCGTCCGGAGAACGAGCGCGATTACGGCCAGGAGGCAATCGAGATCCTGCTGCAGGTAATGGAGAGTCAGCGCGACGACCTGGTGGTGATCCTGGCGGGCTACAAGGACCGCATGGATAGGTTCTTCCGCTCCAATCCGGGCATGAGCTCGCGTATCGCGCATCACCTGGATTTTCCCGACTATGCAAGCACCGATCTGGTGCGCATCGCCGACAGCATGTTGGCGCAGCAGAACTACCGCTTCGGCGAGGGCGCGCGCGAGGCATTCCTGGAGTATATCGGGCATCGCATCAGCCAGGAGCATTTCGCCAATGCGCGCAGCGTGCGCAACGCGCTCGATCGCGCCCGTCTGCGTCAGGCAAGCCGCCTGTTTGCCGAGCGCGAGCGCGAGTTCACGCCTGAGGATCTGACCACCATCGCCGAATCCGATATCCGTGCCAGCCGCGTATTTCAGATCACGGCCGGACACAACCAGAGCTGATAAGTAATAAGGAGCCACACATGCATCTGGGACGCACCACGTTGTCGAAGTTCCTGATCCAGCAGTCCGACCGGACCGAAGATGCCAGCGACCTGGCGGCGTTGCTGATCGACGTCGCCGCCGCGGTCAAGGCGATCTCGGCGATGACCGCCAAGGGCGCGCTCGGCGGCGTACTCGGCCGCGTCGGCGACGCCGCCGCGCACGACGACACCCAGGTCATCAAGCTCGACCTGATGGCCAACGACGAGATGCTGCGCAGCTGCGAATGGGGTGGCCTGGTGGCCGGCATGGCCTCCGAAGAACTCGAGCAGCCGTATGTCATGCCGGAGGAGTTTCCGCGCGGTCGACATCTGCTGGTATTCGATCCACTCGACGGCTCGTCGAACACCGACGTGAACTGCCCCGTGGGCACGATCTTCTCGGTGCTGCGGCACGAGCGGCCCGAGCCGCCGACCACCGCCGATTACCTGCAGCCAGGGGTGCAGCAGGTGGCGGCCGGCTACGCCCTGTACGGGCCGGCCACCATGCTGGTAATCACCGTCGGCAAGGGCACGCACGGTTTCACGCTCGATCGCGAGATCGGCAATTTCATCCTGACGCACGAGAATCTGCAGATCCCGGCCGACACCAGCGAGATCGCGATCAACACCAGCAACGCGCGCTTCTGGGAACCGCCGGTACACCGCTACGTGACCGAGTGCCAGGCCGGCAAGACCGGCGAGCGCGGCCGCGACTTCAATCTGCGCTGGATCGCCTCCAAGGTGGCCGAAGTGCATCACATCCTGATGCGCGGCGGCGTGTTCATGTATCCGCGCGACACCAAGGATCCGAAGCGACCGCAGCGACCGCGGCAGGTGTTCGAGGTCAACCCGATCAGCCTGCTGATCGAGCAGGCCGGAGGTCGCGCCAGCACCGGCCGGCGCCGGCTGCTGGAAGTGCCGCCCGAAGCATTGCACCACCGCGTGCCGGTCATCTTGGGATCGCGTAACGAAGTCGAGCGGATCGAGCGCTACCACGCTGACTACGATCGCGGCGCCGACCGGCCCTATACCTCGCCGCTGTTCAACGAGCGCTCGCTGTTCCGGCCCGAAGCCCGAGCCTGAAGCACCAGGCGATCCTCACCATGTCAGTGGCCCATCCCATCATCGCCGTCACCGGTTCCTCCGGCGCCGGAACGACCACGGTCATGAACGCGTTCGCACACATCTTCCGGCGCGAGAGCATCAAGGCCGAGGTCATCGAGGGCGATTCCTTTCATCGCTATAACCGGGTCGAGATGCGCGAGCGCGTGGCGGCGGCCGACAGCGGCCGCGGACCGGCGATCAGCCACTTCGGTCCGGAATCCAACCTGCTGGCCGATCTGGCCGATACCTTCGAAGAGTATGGAACGACCGGCGCTGGCAAGTCGCGACGCTACATCCACGACAGCATCGAGGCCAAGCAGCTTGGCGGCGAGCCGGGCACCTTCACCTCGTGGCAGGCGATGCAACCCGACAGCGATCTGCTGTTCTACGAGGGTCTGCACGGCGGTTACGTCGCCGGTGAGCTCAACGTTGCCAAGCATGTCGATCTGCTGGTCGGCGTGGTGCCGATCGTCAACCTGGAGTGGATCCAAAAACTTCACCGCGACCGTAACCAGCGTGGCTACAGCCAGGATGCGGTGGTCGACACGATCCTGCGGCGCATGCCCGACTACGTCAATTACATCTGCCCGCAGTTCAGCCGCACGCACGTGAATTTCCAGCGCGTGCCGACCGTGGATACCAGCAATCCATTCATCGCCCGCGACATTCCAACCGCCGATGAGTCGATGGTGATCATCCGCTTCGCCGATCCCAAGGGCATCGACTTTCCCTACCTGCTGTCGGTGCTGCACCACTCCTGGATGAGCCGGCCGAACAACATCGTGGTGCCCGGCGGGCAGATGGGGCTAGCGATGCAGTTCATCTTCACGCCGATGATCCTGCGCCTGATCGACCTGAAGCGACGCGCCGCCTGATGGACAGCGAGCTAGCCGTGGACGCGACTGCGCAGCCGGCGGCGACCGATGCGATGCAATTGGCCAATGCACTGCGCTTTCTGGCGATCGATGCGGTCGAGGCTGCCAACAGTGGTCATCCCGGCATGCCCATGGGCATGGCCGACGTCGCCGAGGTGTTGTGGCGCGATTATCTGAAGCACGATCCATCGGATCCGGGCTGGGTCGATCGGGATCGATTCGTGTTGTCCAACGGTCACGGTTCGATGCTGCTGTACGCGCTGCTCTACTTGACCGGCTATGCGCTGCCGCTGGAGGAACTCAAGCGCTTCCGGCAACTGCACAGCCGCACACCCGGGCATCCGGAGATCGGTGTGACGCCCGGCGTAGAGACCACCACCGGGCCACTCGGGCAGGGTCTGGCCAATGCCGTCGGCATGGCCCTCAGCGAGCAGTTGCTGGCCGCCGAATTCAACCGGCCGGGGCACACGATTGTCGATCATCGTACCTGGGTGTTCGTCGGCGACGGTTGCCTGATGGAAGGCATCAGTCACGAGGCCGGCTCGCTCGCCGGGACCCTCGGACTATCCAAGTTGATCGTGGTGTACGACGACAACGGCATCAGCATCGATGGGGCGGTTGAGGACTGGTTTGCCGACGACACGCCGGCACGTTTTGAAGCCTATGGCTGGCGAGTGCTGCGCACAGTGGATGGCCACAACCGCGCGGCGGTGGCCCGCGCGCTCTCGCAAGCGTGCGAGGACACCGGTCGACCGACGCTGATGTGTTGCCGGACCATCATCGGCAGGGGCAGTCCCAACAAGGCCGGCACCCACGAGGTGCACGGGGCGGCTCTCGGTGCCGCCGAGGTGCAGGCCACACGGCGCGCACTTGGCTGGAATGCTGCCGCGTTCGAGATCGGCGACGCCGTGCGCGCGGCCTGGGACGCGCGCCAACTGGGCGCCGAGCGACACGCGGCCTGGCAGCGACGATGGGCAGCCTACCGGCGCGCCCATCCATCGCTGGCTTCGGAATTCGAGCGCCGCGTGCTGCGACGTGCGCTGCCGTCGAACTGGCCGCAGGCCAGTGAGGCCGCGCTGCAGTGCGTGGCCCGTGCGCGATCTGCGATCGCGACCCGCAAGGCTTCGCAGAATGCCATCGAGGCGCTGCTGCCGCAGCTGCCGGAGCTGCTGGGCGGTTCGGCCGATCTCACCGGCTCGAACCTCACCGCGGCCAGGGCCAGTGTGGCGCTGCGGCGCGGCCGCTGGGGCAATCACATCAACTATGGCGTGCGAGAATTCGGCATGAGCGCGCTCATGAACGGCATTGCGCTGCACGGCGGCTACATTCCATACGGCGGCACGTTTCTGACGTTTTCGGACTACAGCCGCAACGCGGTGCGCATGGCGGCCCTGATGCGCCAGCGCGTGCTATTCGTATTCACGCACGACAGTATCGGCCTCGGCGAGGATGGGCCGACGCATCAGCCGATCGAGCATCTGGCGAGTCTGCGACTGATTCCGAACAACGCCGTATGGCGGCCGTGCGATGCAGTGGAGACACTGTGCGCGTGGCTGGCGGCGATCGAGCGGCGCGACGGACCGACCTGTCTGATCCTTTCGCGTCAGAATCTGCCGCACGTCGAGCGTGACGCGCAGCAGTTGGCGGCCATTCGCCGCGGTGGCTACGTCGTGGCAGAGACCTCAGTCACGGCCGCCGTGACCTTGCTTGCGACCGGCTCGGAGGTCGCACTGGCAATGCAGGCGCGCTCGGCGCTCGGCGATGCGGGAATCGCGGCGCGCGTGGTGTCGATGCCCAGCTGCAGCGACTTCGATGCGCAGGATCCTTGGTATCGGGCTCAGGTGCTGCCGCGCGCAATCCCGGTGCTGGCCATCGAGGCGGGTGTGACATGTTTCTGGCGCGCTTACTGCGGTTTCGAAGGCGACGTCGTCGGTATCGACCGTTTTGGCGAGTCGGCGCCGGCAGCCCAGGTGGCCGAAGCGCTCGGGCTGACGCTCGCAACGATCGTCGAGCGTGCGCGCGCGCTGGCGCGGCGCGGAGCAGGCTCATAGATACGGTTATCGCACCGGCGCGCGCCCACTGGCGCGGCAGGGCGCTGCGCGCGGTGCTGTTCGATCTGGACGGTACGCTCCTGGATACGGTGGAGGCGATCAGTGCGGCGCTGAACCGGGCGTTGGCCGAGGACGGCCTGCAGGCCGTGCCGGCCGCGCAGGTTCGCCGCATGATCGGGCGCGGCGCGCCCATGCTGATCACACGTGCGCTCGCGTATCTGGGTGTGGAACTTGATCGGGCGGATCAAGCGCAACTGTTGCAGCGCTATCTTGCGCATTATCGCGACATCGAAGCCGGAGCGCGGTCCAGCGATGCGCTGTATGCCGGGGTGCCCGAGTGTCTACGTGTGCTCGATGCCATGGGTCTGCGTCTGGCGGTGGTCACCAACAAGCCGCAACAGATCAGCGCCGGGCTGCTGCAAAGACTGGGGCTGAGCGCCTGGATCGGCACGGTGATCGGTGGCGACAGTTGCCAGCTGCACAAGCCGGATCCGCAGCCGCTGCTGCTGGCCTGCCAGTCACTGCAGGTGGCAGCCGACGAGGCGCTCATGATTGGTGATTCGATCAACGACGTTCAGGCGGCGCGTGCGGCCGGGATGCCGGTACTGTGCGTACCGTACGGGTACAATGAGGGTAATGACCCGCGTGAGTTGCCGTGCGATGGATTGGTCGAGACGCTGGCCGACGTGCCGGGACTCCTGACCGGCGAATGGGCGCTGCCGACTCGCTGAATCGGTCCTCATCGCCGATGCTCAAGGCGGTGCTCTGGGATGTCGATGGCACCCTGGCGGAAACCGAGCGCGATGGCCATTTGGTCGCATTCAATCAGGCCTTCGAGGAACTGGCTCTGCCGTGGCGTTGGAGCCAGGCGCGCTACGGGGAGTTGCTTCATGTCAGCGGCGGACGCGAACGCCTGGCGCACGATCTGCAGTCGCAACCCTCGGCACCCCGAGACTCCGCTGAGCGCGCGGCGCTGGTCGAGCGCATCCACCGTCTGAAGAACGAGCTGTACGCGCGCATCGTCGTCACCGGCGCGTTGCCGCTGCGCGGTGGCGTGGCTGAACTGTTGCAGGAGTGTCGGCAGGCCAAGCTGCAGATCGGGATTGCGACCACCACCAGCGAGGCCAACGTCGCCGCACTGCTGGGCGCGCAGCTCGGTGCCGATTGGCGGGCAACCTTTGACGTCGTGGTGTGCGCCGAACAGGCGCCGCGCAAGAAGCCCGATCCGCAGGTGTACCAGTACGCACTGCGGGCCCTGCACCGCGCCGGTCACGAGGTGCTCGCAATCGAGGATGCCCCGGCGGGTGTGGCAGCAGCGCGCGCAGCCGGTATCGCTGTGCTGGTGGTGCGCAGTCTCTATTTTCCCGACGGCGCGGTCGACGATGCCATCGCCGTGGGCTCGTCGCTGGCGCGAACCGAGGGCTGGCAGCCCCCGGCGCAGGATCGACCCGATTCACGCATCCATCTGCGCCAGTTGCTCGATTGGCACCGACGCTGGTGGGACGCGCGCGCCAATCATCGAGGCTCAGTGAGTCGGTGACGGGTCGGGCGCGGGCGCTATGCTGCCCGCGCTCGAGGCGTCCGGGCGCTTGGGAGCCGGCGCCACCGGAGCGCCGCGCGGCTTGACGCATTCGGCAAAGCCGCTCACGGGACTGACCACGGCTTGTTCGCACACCGCGTGTGCAGGGGATTTGTCCGGGGCCGGCGCCGCGGCGCTCTCCGTGGCCGAAACGTTCGCCGTCACCGCAAAGGCCAGTGCCAGCGCGCCGATTGTCAACAAGCGTTCTGAGAATGTCATTGGCGACAGCCTAGGTCGTGTGCCGCGCCTCGGCAAGAAGCTGCGCAAGCAGTGGCACCACCTGCGTGCGACGCTATGTTGCCTGCGGCTCTATACTGCCCGTCACAGCCCGGACGACACCGATGAGCGCCCGGCTCTACATGACAACACCAATTCACTGCCGACATCTTGGGTGTCTGCTGCTCGCCGCGCTCGCAGCCTGTGCCAGCGCGCCGCCGCCCGCGCCCATCGATCCTGCGGGGATCGCCGCTGCATTCAATGCGCGGCGGCTGGAGCAGCTGGCGCCAGGGTTACCGTCACCGTCTTCTTCCTGGGATCGCGCCCAGTGGCTGCAGGCAGCGTTGCTGCTCAATCCACAGCTCGCCGAAGCGCGGGCGCATGTGGGAGCCTCGGTCGCCGGCGAGCGCACCGCGGCCGAGTATCCAAACCCGACGCTAAACTTATTTGCCGAGTACGTGGGCGGCGCGGCGCATAGCGCCAACTGGCTATACGGGCTGTCGCTGGACTTCCTGTTGCGGCGGCCGGGCGAGCGCGCGCGCGCTCGACACTACGCCGCGGTGCAGACGGCGCTGGCCAAATCCGACCTGGCCGACTCGATCTGGTCGGTGCGGACCGCGCTTCGACAGGCATTGATTGATGTGGCATCGTCACGCGATGAATCGGCGTTGCTGGAGAAATTGATCGCCGAGCGGCAGACGCTGTTGCAGTCCGATCGGGCTCGCGCTGCCGCGGGCGACATCGCCCACACCCAGGTACTGTCCGATGAGCTGGAATTGGCGCGCGCCCAGCAGCGGCTGCGGCATGAGCAGGCGCGCGGCGTGGATGCCACCTCGCGTCTTGCGGCGGCCGTGGGGGTGCCAGCGTCGGCCCTCGATGCGCCGCCGGCGCACTGGGACGACTGGGCCGACATCGACGCGCTGGTCGCCCCCCCGCCCGACACTCTGCGCGGCGCGGCACTGATCGGCCGGCCGGAGATGGTGCAGGCACTGCGCACGTACGACCTGGCCGAGATCAGCCTGCAGAATGAGGTCGCCAAGCGCTGGCCCGAGCTGCATCTGACTCCGGGCTACGCCTGGGGTGATCAGGGCGTACGCGAGGATCCGCTGAACGACTTCAGTCAGGAGACGGCTCTGGGGGTTAACTTTGAATTGCCGCTGTTCAATCAGCACCAGGGTCCGATCGGGGAGGCGCTGGCGCGGCGCGATGCTGCCGGTCAGCACCTGATCGCGGTGCAGGCGCAGTTGTTCGAGCAGATCGATCGTGCCGAGATCGCATGGCCTCGCGCCCGGGTGGCGTGGGACGATGCGGTCAGCATGACGGACATCGCCGATCGGCAGCAGGCGGCCGAACAGCGGGCGCTGAGCGCCGGTTCCGGTGATCGCAGCGGCGTCGCCAGTGCACAGGTGGCCGCAACCGAGGCGCGACTGCTGCAGCTCACGGCCGCCTACGATGCGCAGGCATGCTTCGGTGCGCTAGAAGATGCCTATCGCCGGCCGCTGCAGGGCAGCGAGGGCGAAGTGCCGACCGCTGCGGAGCCGCGCTCGTGAGCTACCCGTCGGTGCTACTGTGGTTACTGCTGCTGGCGGTCGCCGCGGCGCGCGCCGACGACGACGATGAGGCCAGGCCGGCGGCGCCGAACAGCTCCGGTGTGTTCGCGCTCACCGTCTCGCAGCAGCAGGCGGTCGGCATACGCATCGATCACCCGGCACAGTTGTCCGGCCCGCAGCAGATCGATGCCTACGGCCTGGTACTCGACCCGGTGGCGCTAATCACTGATGCCGGTCACGTCGACAGCACCGCCGCGGCGGCCGAGGCGGCCGCCGCGGATGCCGCCCGGGTCGACAATCTGTATCGCAATAACGCCGACGCCTCGCTCAAGTCCGTGCAGACTGCGCGCGCGCAGGCGGCCGGGGCGACGGCGCAAGCGCAGACCGCCGCGGCCACTTTCCGCCTGCAGTGGGGTCCGATCGCCAGCATGGCGCCTGCCGCCCGCCAGGAACTGATCGGACAACTCGGTGACGGGCGACATTTGCTGTTGCGCGCCGACGTTCCCGGACACGCCTTGCTGGGCACGCTCGCCCCGCGGGCATTGGTCAGTGTGGATGGGATCAGTGTCGCAGCGCGCGTCCTGGGCTCGCTGCCGCGGACCGACCTGCAATCGCAGAGCAGTGGTTGGCTGCTGGAGATCGAGCGCCGCCCCGAGGGCCTCGGTCCGGGCGCTCGCACCCGCGTGCAACTGCTGGGCGCGCCGGTAAGCGGCGTGCTGGTACCTGCCGAGGCGCTGCTGTACAGCGATCAGGGTGCCTACGTGTTCCGCCAGGTCGCCGGCGAGGCCGGCAAGGCGCAGTACTCGGCGGTGCCGGTCAAGCTGTTGGTGCGCGTGGGGCAGGGTTGGCTGGTGGATGGACTCGGACGCGACGACAGTATCGTGGTGCAGGGCGCCGGCGTGCTGTGGTCGCTGGAGGGCATCAGTACGTTTTCGGCTGCCGAAGAGGAACACGACTAGCGATCATGCTGGCCACCATCGTTCGCGCGTCGCTTGCCTATCCGCGCATCGTCACCGCGCTGTCGCTGCTGATCGCCATGCTCGGCGCCTACGCGCTGCTCAACGCGCGCCTGGACGTGTTTCCAGACTTTGCCCCGCCGCACGTGCTGGTGCAGGCCGAAGCCCCGGGGCTGGATGCCACGCAGGTGGAATCGCTGGTAACACGGCCGCTGGAGGGACTGCTCGAGGGCGCCGAGAACGTCGCGGCAGTGCGCTCGACCTCGAGCCAGGGACTGTCGGCAATCCAGGTGGTGTTCACGCGTGAGGGTGATCCGTATCGTCAGCGCCAGGTGATCACCGAGCGACTGGGCGACTCGGCATCGCTGCTGCCGCCCGGTGTCGGTCCGCCGCTGCTGTCGCCGCTGAGCTCCTCGATGGAGTATCTGGTGCATTTCGGTTTCACCAGCGATCGGCTGTCGCCGATCGAACTGCGCGACCTGATACGCTGGTTCGTCAAGCCGCAGATTCTGGCCGTGCCCGGCGTGTCGCAAGTGCAGATCTTCGGCGGCGATTCGCGCGAACGCCAGCTGCTCGCCGATCCGCTCAAGTTGCAGGCCGCTGGGGTCACGCTCGATGATCTTGACGAGGCCGTGCGCCGCGGTACCCAGCTGATTGGCGGCGGTTACCTTGAGACGCAGTCGCAGCGCATCGTGTTGCAGGCGCAGTCACCGGGCGACTCGCTGGCCGCGCTCTCACAGGCGCTGGTGCCGAATTCCGGCGGCGCGCCGCTGCGCGTCGGTGACCTGGCGACAGTGCGCGATGGGGCCGCGCCACGCTTCGGCGATGCGATCATCGGCGGCAAGCCCGGAATCCTGGTCGAAACCTCCTCGCAGTACGGTGCCAACACGCTCGATGTGACGCGTGATCTGGAGCTGCGGCTCGATACGATCGCGCCGGCGCTGGCGCGCCAAGGGGTGCAATATCATCCGGCGCTACTGCGGCCGGCGAGCTTCATCGAAAGTGCAATCGCCAAGCTGCGCAATTCGCTGCTGATCGGCGCGGTCCTGGTGGTGGTGCTGCTGCTGGTGACGTTTCGCGATTGGCGTGGCGCGCTGGTCTCGTTCAGCTCCATTCCGGTGTCGCTGCTGGCGACCATCTGGATCCTGACCAGCCGCGGGATCAGCCTCAATACGATGACGCTGGGCGGCCTGGTCGTGGCGCTCGGCGTGGTGGTCGACGATGCGGTGATCGACGTCGAGAACATTACGCGCCGGCGGCGCGTGGCCGGTGCCGGCGTCGACGTGCACTCGCTGTTGCTGGCCGCCTCGCTCGAAGTGCGACGCCCGGTGTTCTACGCCACCGCGGCAGTCGCGGTCGCGTTCCTGCCGATCCTGATGCTAACTGGGATACAAGGATCATTCTTCCAGCCGCTGTCCACCGCGTTCCTGCTGGCAGTGGGCCTGTCGCTGCTGGTGGCGATGAGCGCGACCCCGGCGCTGTGCGCGTTGCTGATGAATTCCTACACGCCGCGAGCCGAGGCCGGGTGGCTGCGCCATTGCAAACGAGCGCAGCAGTGGGCGATCACGCGCCTGCAGCCGCATCCGGGCGTCGCGCTGGCGATCGTGCTGCTGTGCGGGGTCGCGGGCATCGCGCTGCTGCCGCTGCTGGGGTCGCGCCTGCTGCCGGATTTTCGCGAGGACTATCTGATCGCCCACGCGGCCCTGCGTCCAGGCATCTCATTGCAGGAAACCGCGCGCGTCGGGCAGCGTATCGCGCAGCGCCTGGCGGCGATCCCCGGCGTCAAGAGCGTGGCCGAGCAGATCGGCCGCGCCGAGAACGGCCAGGATCCGGATGCCCCCAACAAGAGCGAGTTCGAGATCCAGCTCGATCGTGCCCAGGGCGTCGAGGCACAGCAGATCGAGGCCAAGATTCGCGACGTGTTCGACAACTTCCCCAACCAGTTGGTCGAGATCTACTCGGTGCTCGCCGAGCGCATCGGCGAGACGCTGTCTGGCGAGGGGGCACCGTTTTTCGTCAGCGTGTTCGGTCCGGATCTGGATACCGACGACCAGGTGGCCGGCGAGATCGGCGATCTGCTGCGAGCGTGGCCGCAGAGTGGCACGGTGCGACTCGAGGTGCCGCCGCGACAGCCGGAGCTGCGAATCGAGTTGCAACCCGAGCAATTGGCGCTGTATGGGCTTCAGGCGGCCGATGTGCTCAAGACGGTAAATGCTGCATTTCACGGCAGCGAGGTCGCGCAGCTCAACCAGGCCGATCGCAGCGTGCCGATCGTGGTGCGCGTCGCCGGCGTGGACAGCACGCCGCAGGCGGTTCGCGATCTGGTACTGCGCGGGCGCGAAGGCGCGTTGGTTCCGCTGGCTGCCGTCGCCGCCCTGCAGACCGTCTCGGCGCGCAGCCTGATCAGTCACGAGGCCGGCCTGCGTCGCCAGGTGGTGATCGCCAATCCGCAGACGACCGACCAGGCGGGCTACGCGCGCGCCGCGCGCACCACGATCGCCGAGCACATCAAGCTGCCGCCGGACGTGTACCTGCGCTACGGTGGCACCGCTCCGGCGCAATCCGCCGCGGCGCGCGAACTGCTGCTGCATTCGATCGCTGCATTCGTGTTGATCGTGCTGCTGCTGGCGCTTGGTTTCGGCCACAGCCGGCACGTGGCGCTGGTGTTGGTCGCGTTGCCCAGCACCTTGCTTGGTGGCGTGGTCGCGGTGGCACTGACCGGCGGTTCGCTGTCGCTCGGGGCGATGGTCGGTTTCGTGGCGCTGTTCGGTATGGCCGCGCGCAATACCATTCTGCTGATCTCGCACTACGATTACCTGATCGCCGCCGAGCATCAGGCGTGGCGTGCGGATACGGCACTGCGCGGGGCCGAGGAGCGCTTGACGCCGGTGCTGTTGACGGCGCTGCTCACCGGGCTGGCGCTGCTGCCGGTGGCGATTCAGTCGCATCAACCGGGACACGAGATCGAAGGTCCGATGGCGGTGGTCATCCTGGGAGGCCTGGTGTCCTCCACGATCGTAAGCCTGGTGCTGGTTCCGCCCCTGGCAGCGCGCTGGTTGCGCTATGGGTTGGCGAGCGCCGGGGAGTAGTGTCCTGCGGCAGTTTGGCACCACTGGCGCGCCAGACTGTAGCCTTTATGGCACTCCTTTCAAGGATCAGGTAGAATTGCCGTGATAAGACCATGTTCGGTAACAGCAACGCTGTTGCTAGGGTACAACATCGATTGGCACGGGGCTTGCTACATGCTCGTGGGGTTCCTGCGCCCGAGCAGGTTGCCTGGTTGCAGCACCGCTGCCAGCCGGCGTCGCGATTAAGACAACAATTGGAGTTACTCAATGAAGAACTTTTTTGCATCTCACTCTTACCGAGGGCTGTGGGTCGCTGGCGCCCTATTGCCTTCGCTAATAGGCCCGGCCATGGCCGTAGACCTGGCCACGGCCGACGGCTCGTGGACTTTCTCACTCGATGGCAACGTCAACGCGGACTATGTGTATTCGAGTTGCGAAAGCCCCACCACGACTTCGCTTGCGGTCGCCGGCGGCGGCGGTCTGACCTGCGTCGGCGGTGCTAACGGCAATAGCGTCTCGAGCATCGACAACGGCCTGTTGCCTGCGGCGTTCGTGTTTGGCGTTGCCACCACCCAGGACGGCATCGATATTGCCGCCCACCTCGGTGTCTATCCCGGTATCGTCACCCACTCCGGCGGCAACCCGAATGGCGCCGGCACCAACGCTGCGCTGGGCACCGCGGGACTGGACGTCCGCCAGGTGTACGCCACGTTTGGCAACAAGGACTGGGGAACCATCCTGATCGGCCGGCAGATCGGCCTGTTCGGTGCCGATGTCATCCTGAATGATATGACGCTGCTGGGCGTCGGCGCGCCAGGCGGCGCGGCATCGGCGGCCCCGGGTAACACCACCTTGGGTGGTATCGGCTGGGGTTACGTCTACACCGACTGGCTGGCGCAGATCGACTACACGACTCCGTCCTTCTCCGGGTTTACGGTGACCGGCGGCATCTTCAATCCGCTCAGCAATCAGGCCACTGCGGATACCAAGAAAGCCCCGGGGTTCCACGCTAAGGCCGCTTGGAAGCTGCCCATTGCTGATGGCACCTCGTTCTACGCGTCGGCCGCGTTCATCAGCCAGGACCAGGACTACGAGTCCCCGGTGGTGGGACATATCGGCTACACCAGCACTGGCGAGGACATCTTCCTCAAGTTCGATGTGCAGGACTTCGAGGTGTTCGGCTATTACTACCATGGCAACGGACTGGGAACGATCGGACTGTTCCTGCTGGCCGATGACGGACTGGGCCACAAGCGCAACTCGGACGGCTACCTGGCGCAGATGACGTACAAGTTCGGACCGGTCAAGCTCGGCGTGAACTACGGCGACAGCCGATTGGATAATGCCGGTGCGCTCGATATCGGCGGTCCTTTCCTAATCCGCAGCAACCGCAAGGCGACGGCGGGCGCGTATTATTCGTGGACTAAGAACCTCACGTTGCTGGCCGAGTTCAGCAACACGCGCAGCGAAGCGCAGAACGGGGCGAGCGACAAGGCTAATACGTTCAACGTCGGCGCCTTCGTGGCGTTCTAAAGACCGACGATCCCAAGGCGCGGGCGCTGTCATGGCGCCCGCGCTTTTTTTTTGCCGGGCTTTGCTGCGCCATGGCCCGCAACGAGGTCGCCGAGCCGGGTGCAGGCGATCCATATCTGCAGCGGCGGCCGAGCACAGTTCGAGGCGCGGCACACGCTCACGGCTTGTGCCATTTATGACGCAAGTTTGTGGCGAACACGTCGCGGGGGAGACTCGGCGCGCCGGGAAAGACTCCTACCAACAGACCCGACTTAGGACTATGATAACAAGTGAGGTTTAGGAAACTAAAAGCAGGCTGGCACGAGCTGGCACGATGCCTGCTAGGGGACGAACGGTCGCGATGTCATGCACGTGGCCGCGTCTGTGCTCACAAGCGCAGATGAGCGGGGTGGTGGCAGTGCTCACCGTTAGAACGTATAGAACGATACAACGCGAATTGAGGAGAACTGCGTATGCTATTTGAACGTGAGGGAAGGCTATGGACGTTTTGTGCCATCCTGGCACTTGGAGGGTCCTGTGCCGCGGCAATCGGAGATGAGGTCGCCGATCGCGCCAAAAATCCCGATCTGTGGGCGGCGCCAGGTGGAGACCAGTCCCTCACGCGGCACAGCCGTCTGAAGGACATCAACACCAGCAACGTCGGCAAGCTGACGATGGTGTGGTCACAGTCGAGCGGCACCCTGCGTGGCCATGAAGGCCAGCCTCTGGTGGTGGACGTCGGCGGCGTACCCATGTTCTACATGGAAAGCGGCTGGCCGAACATCGTTCAGGCACTGGACCTGAGCGACCCGGATCATCCGAAAGAGATCTGGAACTACAAGAAGACCACCAATCGCGATGACTCGGCGGTTCCGCGCGCTTGCTGCGATACCGTCAACCGTGGCATGTCCTATGCCGACGGCAAACTGGTGTTCGGAACTCTGGACGGCTTCGTAATCGCTCTGGATGCGAAGACCGGTAAGGAGCTCTGGGTGGTCAAGCACGCCTATCCGGACAAGGGTGAGACCATCACGCCGGCGCCGCTGATTGCGGAGGGCAAGGTGATCATTGGCTTCGGCGGTGATGAGTTTGCCGCGCGCGGCCGTCTGACCGCCTACAACCTGGCTGATGGCAAGAAGGTGTGGGAGTTCTACAGCACCGGCGCTGACAAGGACATTGGTCTGACCAAGGAGACCAACAAGGCGCATCCGGAATTTGGCACTGCCGGCAAGGACATCGGCATTTCCAGCTATCCGGGCGACGAGTGGATGCGTGGCGGTGGCGCCCAGTGGGGCTTCTACAGCTACGATCCGGCGTTGAAGCTGGTGTACACCTCGTCCGGTAACCCCGGCCTGTGGAGTCCGTCGTATCGTTGCAAGTACAAGACGCACGAAGAGTGCAACAACGGCACGCAGGACAACAAGTTCTCAATGAGCATCTTCGCCCGCAAGGTCGACACCGGCGAGGTCGTCTGGGTCTATCAGATGACGCCGTTCGATCAGTGGGACTATGACGGCATCAACGAGAACATGCTGGAAGACGCCACCGTCGACGGCAAGATGCGGAAGATCCTGATTCACTTCGACCGTAACGGCTTTGCCTATGTGCTCGATCGTACCGATGGCACGCTGCTGCGTGCCAACAAGTACGTGACCACGAACTGGGCGGAGAAGGTCGACATGAAGACCGGCCGTCCGATCAAGGTGAAGGAGCATTCACCGTTCGCTGTCAACGGCAACACCCAGGCCTGCCCCTCGGCGATGGGTGGCAAGGATCAGCAGCCCTGTGCGATTGATCCGACCGAGCCTGGCATGGCGTACTGCCCGACCAACAACTGGTGCATGGAAGACGAACCGCAATCGCGTTCACACACCCAGCAGGGTACGGTGTACGTGTTCGCCAACGTCTTTATGTATCCGGAGAAGCCGGGCATCACTGGCAAGTTCAAGAAGTTCAACGTCCTGACGGGCGAGACTGTGTGGGAGATTCCGGATCCGTACCCGAACTGGGGCGGCGCTCTGGTGACCGACGGCGGGCTGGCCTTCTATGGCAGTCTGAACGGCGACTTCCGTGCGGTTGATCGCAAGGACGGCAAGGTGCTCTGGCAGGTGCGTCTGGGATCGGGAATCATCGGAAACCCGGTCACCTATAAGATCGCCGGCAAGCAGTACGTGTCCATCTGGAGCGGCATCGGCGGCTGGATCGGCCTACCGGTTACCGCGGGTCTGGACCTGAGCGACAAGTTCGGCGCGATTGGCGCCACCGCCATGACCAAGGCGGCCAACCTCGACAAGATCCCGATGGGCGGAACTATGTACACGTTCCGAGTCGAATAAGCCTAGGAGAAGGCTGAGGTTGGGACGCGCCCGGTCTTTACCGGGCGCGTCCTTTTCTGGGGTACGATTTTCCTCTACTTTTGGATTACTGCGCCGCACATCTCCATGCGCGCCGGAGTTACCGACATGCGTATTCGATCGATCATGTTGACGGCCGTGCTGACCTTGAGCGGCGCCGTTGGATTTGCATCCACGGCCCAGGCGGCCGCGCCGCTGCGGGTGTGCGCTGATCCGGGCAACATGCCGTTCTCCGATGAAGCGGGCGACGGAATCGAGAACAAAATGGGGGCGGTGCTCGCCAAGGCGCTGGGAACCACCGTCACCTACTATTATCGTCCCACGATCGAGCGCGGCATGATGCGCAATACGCTCGACGCCGACGAGTGTGACGTCATGATGGATATGCCGACCGACGCCGAGGGCGCGTTGCTGACCACGCCCGTCTATCGCACCACCTTCGTCCTGGCCTCGCGTGCCGATCGGCATCTGCAATTCAAGAACCTCGATGACCCGCGGCTGAAGAAGCTCAAGGTCGGGGTCTACCAGACCTCTGCCATTCGCGAGGCGCTGCTCGAACACGATGTGATCGAGAACGTGTTCGTTCACTATCTGAGTCACGATGCCGACCTGGTGCCGGAGGATGCGCCGAGCTACCAGATACAACAGGTGGTCGATGGCAAGCTGGATGTCGCGGCCGCATGGGGCCCGTTTGCCGGCTGGTACAAGGCCAAGAAGAACGCGCCGATCACCATTCAGCCGGTCAACCTGATCGAAGACGCGGTGCCGATGGAATTCGACATGGCAATGGCGGTGCGCCGCACCGACAGTGACCTGCAGGGCAAGCTCGAGAAGGCGCTGCACGATCAGCGCGATGCGATTCACGACATCCTGACCGAGTTCGGGGTGCCGCTGGTCCAGTGCGATGAGTGCCTCATCAGCGGTGATTTGCCGTCACACGGACCCTACAAACCGGTGCAACCGAAACCCGAGCCGCCCGGCAAACCCGTGGTAACGATCGCCATGCTCAATAACTGGCTGGCGCACGGCGCCAGCGTCAACGGTGAGCTCAATAATGCCGTGATCGCCGACGATCAGGTGCGGGCAGCGTACCTGCTGGACAAGAAGCATGCGCAGATCGATGCCCAGGACCTGCAGGGCGAAACGCCGCTGCAGCACGCCCTCGTCATCCGCTCGATGCCGATGGTGGAATTCCTGCTCAAGCGCGGCGCCAGCGTGTCGGCCACCGATCGCGATGGCTGGACGGCAATCATGACCGCGGCCTGGACCGACAACGGTGACGCGGTGAAGTTGCTGGTGGCCCACCACAGCGATCCGAACTTCGTCGGACCTGGGGATATGACGCCGCTGCGCATCGCGCTTCAATATCGCAAGGATATTGCCGCCCAGGCATTGATCGATTCCGGTGCCGACTATACGCACCCGATCGGCGAGGCCGGCTATACGCCGCTGATGCTGGCCATCGCCGGGCACTCGCAGATTGCCGCTCAGGCACTGATCAAGAAGGGTGCGGACGTCAACGCAGCGAACTCCGGCGGCGTGACCGCGTTGATGATCGCGGCGGCCGATGGTCAGCCGGAGCTGGCTCAGTTGCTGGTCGATTCTGGCGCCAACGTCTCGGCCCAGAACGCGCGCGGTGACACCGCCCTGTCGATTGCGCGCGACAAGCACCACGACGGCGTGGTGAGGGTCCTGGACCGGCAGTCGGGGCCGGCTGCGTCAAATCCGGCGCATTCGGGAGGGTGACGAGGAGGGGGTGTAGAATGCCGCACTGAGAATTGCCAACTCAATAAGAATCTAGGGGTGAAATAGTGTTCAACTCGTTGGTATATAAGGCGTCTTTGGCCGGGTGTGTGGTGCTTCTGACCGTTTCCGGAGTCGCCTGTGCGGGCGATGCACCTGCCCCGGCCGCCGCTGCCGGTGGCGCAGCAATGCCCACCGCCCAGCGGGTCGAATCCACCCCCAAAGGTCAGCTCAAGAACCCGTACAAGGACGACAACGCCGATGCGGTAGAGGCCGGCAGGAAGATTTACTTCAGCTCCGGCTGCAATGGCTGTCACGGCGGCAACGGCGGTGGCGGCATGTGCCCGCCGCTGACCAATGACACCTGGGTCTACGGCGGTGACGATGACACGCTGTTCCGGCTGGTGACGCTCGGATCCGATGCATTGCAGGCCAAGGGCTATACCCGCAAGGGACACGAGAACGTCGTGGGCCCGATGCCGACGATGGGTACCATCGTCGGCACCGACGATAATCTGTGGAAGGTTCTGGCCTTCGTTCGCTCCAATTATCACGGAGCGCCTGAGTGCAAGACGGGTTGCCCGCCGCCATAAGATGGTCATGGCCATCAACTAAAAATAAGGATAGGCGTCAATCCGGGGGGAAGAGACAATGATGCGAGCACGCCAAGCGGGGCAGGCACACGCGGAGCCGCTGAGTACCTTGCTGCGCAGGCACGGCGCCGGGCCGCCAGTGGATGAAGTCGTCCGGGACTCATGGAACCGCTGTATCAACAACTACTCGCTCGACCCGCAGGAGACCAAGCGGCCCATCGTCGTGGAGCGTGCCGACCTGCAAGCGCGCTGCGAGCGCCTGGGCGTGGTGCTAACGATCGCGCGCATCGAGATGGAGGCGCTCGGCAAGCTGATGGAGCATTCCGAGTACAGCATCATGCTGACCGATCGCGACGGCGTGATATTAAGCTACGTCGGTGATCCAGGCTTTGCAGCCACCGCGCGCCGATGTGGATTTCGCGAGGGCGTGCTCTGGAGCGAGCGTGAGATGGGCACCAATGGCATGGGCACATGCCTTACCACGCAGCGCTCGGTGGTGATCCACCGCACTGATCATTTTCTCGACCAGAACACCAAGCTCACCTGCTCAGCGGCGCCCATTTTCGACATGCGGGGGCAGCTGATCGCGGCGCTCGACATTTCCGGCGCCTCCGAGCACACGCAGACTCACACCCTCGCGCTGGTGGACATGGCCGCGCAGAACGTCGAGAACCGCGCGTTCCTGGGCGCGAGCAAGGCATTCCATGTGTTGCGCTTCCATCGCTGCGCGGAATTCGTCAGCACGCCTGGCGAAGGGGTGCTCGCATTCGACGATCAGGGCATCATCCGCGGCGCCAATCGCGGTGCGCTCAAGCTGCTCGGCGTGCGCGAGCACGAGGCACTGTGTGGGCAGCGCGTGGATCGGGTTTTGGACACCAACCTGGGCGCCTTGATGCAATTGTCGTCGCGCACCGGCTTTCGGCCCGAAGCGCTGATGGCGAGCCTGGGTCAGCGGCGCTGGTTCGCCACCGTGCATGCGCCTGCCGAGTCAGCTCGCCGGCCAGCCTCTGTGAATGGCTCGGCCGCGGCTAACGCGGGCGTCAGCGCCGCGGTCGAGAATCGCGAGGCACTCAATTGCCTGGTCTCGGCCGATCCGCTGATGCTGCAAAACGTCGAGATCCTGCGGCGCGTGGTCGATCGCGACATCTCGGTGCTGCTGCTTGGTGAAACCGGCACCGGCAAGGGCTATTGCGCCCGCGCCATTCACGCCGCCAGCCGTCGCGCCGACAAACCATTCGTTGCCGTCAACTGCGCCGCCATTCCGGAAACGCTGATCGAGAGCGAGCTGTTCGGCCACAAGGCAGGTGCCTTCACTGGGGCGACGCGCGAGGGCAGCATGGGTCGCATCCTGCAGGCCAACGGCGGTACGCTGTTCCTGGATGAGATCGGCGATATGCCGCTGCCGCTGCAGGCGCGCCTGCTCAACGTGATCGAGGACCGCGAGGTCATGCCGTTGGGCGGCAGCAAGATGGTCAGCGTCGACGTGCGCATCCTGAGTGCAACGCAGCGCGACCCGGTGGACTTGATTGCCAAGGGCCAGTTTCGCGAAGATCTGTACTATCGTCTGAATGGCATCACGGTGCGCATGCCGCCGCTGCGCCAGCGCACCGATCTGGCCGATCTGATTCGTCGTCTGTTGCAGGATGAAATCAGCAACGGCCCGACCGTGACAATCGAACCGGCGTTGCTCGAGCGCTTGGTGCGCCACTCGTGGCCGGGCAACGTGCGCCAGGTACGCAACGTTGTGCGTACCATGCTGGCGCTGCGCTCCGCCGACCGCCTCATGCTGGCCGACTTCAATGAAGACTGGTTGGCGGGCGGCGCGACAGTGCCGGCTGTTGCGGCGTGCACGCGCGACGCCGTGGTCGAGGTCGACGGTGAGGGCGTATTGAGCGGGGCGGAACGCGAAGCGATGCGACGCACGCTCGAGGCCTGTCGATGGAACGTAAGCGCCGCAGCGGCGCGTCTGCATATCAGTCGCCGGACGATGTATCGCAAGATGCACCGACACGGACTCGTACGCCACGGTATCAACGGCGCGCCGGGCAGTCGCGAGCTTGTTTGACAAGATGGTCGTCGTGTTTTAACTCAGAAGCGAGGCAATAAAATCATGGCTACAGTGTCAATTCACCCATCGGTCGATAACGGAGTAAAGCACGGCAGTCCGAACTTCGCCGGCGGGACGCTGACCTGCAAATGCGCGCAGCAACCGGTGACCGTAAAGATCTCCGGCAACGTCGCGTTCAATCATGCGTGCGGTTGCACCAAGTGCTGGAAGCCCCAGGGCGCCACGTTCTCGATCGTCGGCGTCGTTCCGCGCGACAAGCTCAGCGTCACCGCCAATGCCCAGAAGCTCAAGGTGGTTGATCCGAGCGCAGCCATTCAGCGTCACGCCTGCAGCAGCTGCGGCGTGCACATGTACGGTCGCATCGAGAACAAGAACCACCCGCTGTATGGGTTCGACTTCATCCATGTCGAGCTGTCGAAGGAATCCGGCTGGGAAGAGCCCAAGTTCGCCGCGTTCGTCTCGTCCATCATCGAGGCTGGCACCAAGCCCGATCAGATGAAGGCGATCCGCGCGCGCCTGAAGGAACTCGGGCTCGAGCCATACGATTGCCTGACGCCGGACCTGATGGATCTGATCGCGACCCATACGGCAAAGCAGAAGGGCGTATTGGCCGCCTAAAGGGCGTTGAAAAGGGCGGCCGAGCCCCAACCCTCCTTGAGGCTCGGCCGCCACTTGAATAACAGTGTCGCTGGTCCACAGCGGGTCTGCCGCGGGGCGGGCGCATGCTTCATTGGCATCATCGGGCGAGTGGCGCTAAGCCGCGCCCGGCCGGAATTGGTTATCCGAATCAAGGGAACTTGTCAGTCATGAAAACACGTGCAGCCATTGCCTACGCACCCGGTAAGCCGCTGGAGATCGTCACGGTGGATCTGGAGGGGCCGAAGGCCGGTGAGGTTCTGGTCGAGCTCAAGGCCACCGGCATCTGTCACACCGACGAGTTCACCCGTTCTGGTGCCGATCCGGAGGGCCTGTTCCCGGCGATCTTCGGTCACGAGGGCGCAGGCATCGTGGTCGACGTGGGCGCGGGGGTCACCACGCTCAAGAAAGGCGATCACGTGATCCCGCTCTACACGCCCGAATGTCGTCAGTGCAAGAGCTGCCTGTCACGCAAGACCAATCTGTGTACCGCCATTCGCGCCACCCAGGGTAAGGGCGTCATGCCCGACGGCACCAGTCGTTTCTCGATCGGCGGCGAGAAGGTGTATCACTACATGGGTTGCTCGACGTTTTCGAATTTCACCGTGTTGCCGGAAATCGCACTGGCCAAGATTCGCGAGGACGCCCCGTTCGACATGGTCTGCTACATCGGCTGCGGCGTGACCACCGGGATCGGTGCGGTCATCAATACCGCCAAGGTCGAGCCGGGTGCCAATGTGGTCGTGTTCGGCCTGGGGGGTATCGGCCTGAACGTGATTCAAGGCGCGCGGCTCGCCGGCGCCAACAAGATCGTCGGCGTCGACCTTAATCCCAAGCGCAAGGCGCTGGCGGAGAAATTCGGCCTCACGCACTTCGTCAATCCGAAGGAGGTCGAGGGCGACTTGGTCGCGCACCTGGTCAATGTCACCGACGGCGGCGCCGACTACAGCTTCGAGTGCGTCGGCAATATCAAGCTGATGCGCCAGGCGCTGGAGTGCTGCCATCGCGGCTGGGGCGTCTCGGTGATCATCGGCGTGGCCGGTGCCGGTCAGGAGATCTCGACCCGCCCATTTCAGCTGGTGACCGGACGCGTGTGGAAGGGCACCGCTTTTGGCGGGGCGCGTGGCCGCACGGATGTACCGAAGATCGTCGACTGGTACATGGACAAGAAGATCCAGATCGACCCACTGATCACGCACAAGATGCCGCTCGACAAGATCAACGACGCGTTCGACCTGATGCACTCCGGCGAATCAATACGCAGCGTCGTGGTCTACTGAAATCCGCGCAATCCAGCGCCGCCAGCCGCCGATACGCTGCTGGCGTGCGCCTGCACGGCTGAACTCTGGGCGCCGTGCGCGGTCCAAAATGGCTACCTTCATGAATATTTCTTCGAGAGTGACGCTGGCGATCGGGCTGCTGGGCATGCTACTGAGCGCCGCAGTCGGGGCCGCCGACAGCGGCGGCGAACGCATCTACGTCTCCGATGAGACCGGCGGCAACGTCGTCATCGTGGACCCATCCGACGGCAAAGTGGTCGCAACCATCCCGGTGGGGCGGCGACCGCGGGGCATTGCGGTCTCCCAGGATCGCACGCGGGTGTACGTCGCATTGTCCGGCTCCCCCCAGGGAGGACCGAACGTCGATGAATCCAAGCTGCCGCCGCCCGATCATCGCTTCGATGGCATCGGCGTGGTCGACCTGAACGCTCAGAAGCTGATCAAAACCTATCCGAGCAATGCGGATCCGGAGACCTTTGCCATCTCGCACGACGGCAAGATCCTGTACGCCTCCAACGAGGACACGGGCATGCTATCGGCTATCGATCTGGTTCGCGGCAAGATTCTGGCCGCGGTCACCGTCGGCTCGGAGCCGGAAGGCGTTGCGGTCAGCCAGGACGATCGCTTCATCTACACCGCGTGTGAGACATCCAACAAGGTCTACGTGATTAACGCTCAGACAATGAAAGTGGTCGGTACGATTCCCACCCAGCCGCGGCCGCGCTCGATCTGGCTGTCCCCACACAGCCCGATCGGCTTTGTCAGCGACGAGTTCGGTGCGAGCCTGACTGAGTTCAATACCGACAACTACCAGGTGATCAAGACCATCTCTCTCGGCGACCCGAAGAAGGTGCGACCCATGGGTCTGGCGGCTTCGGCTGACGGACATCTGCTGTATGTGACCACGGGCCGGGCGGCCGCGCTGCTCGAGATCAACACCGACACGGGCGCGATCGTGCGCACGATCAGCGACGTCGGCCAGCGACCCTGGGGTGTGGCGCTGAGCCGCGATGGCAGCCGGGCCTATACGGCCAATGGACCGAGCGGTGACATTTCCGTGGTCGATCTGGCCTCCGGAAAAATCGTGAAGCGCATTCACGTTGGCGGCAGCCCGTGGGGCATCGTCTCGGAATCGACCGCGAGCGGCGGCTAGAAGCGCACACGCACCCCGGCCCAGATGGCGCGCGGCGCCGCGGGCGATACCGCGTTCTCGTTGGTGTAAGTGTCCGGATCGGGGCGGAACGTGCCGTTCGGATTAAAGGTGTTGCTGGTCAAAAAGCCCGCAGTGGCGTATTCGCGGTTCAATACGTTCGCCATGCGCGCGAACAGCTCAACGCTCTTCGTCACATGATACGTCCCGTGCAGGTTGAGCGCAGCGTAGCCCGGGATCCAGCCGGTTCCATCGGGCGAGATCACCGCCCCTTCGCCGTTGGTGCCGCCGGCCATGTTGGCGTTGTTTTCATCGCCGTGCAGGTAGGAGCCGGATGAGACGATCAGCGTCGCTCCCAGATTCCAGCGTTCACTGAAGTCGTAGTCGAGCACCAGCCGACCGGTGTGGAGCGGAATCAGCGGCATGCGATCGCCAGGCCGGACCAAGATATTGCCGTCCGCATCGGCGCTGCTGTTGGATTCGGCGCTGACCACGAAGCTGGATTGGAACGTCGCTTCCACGTAGCTGTAGGACAGGCGCCACTTGAGGCCGCGGTACTTGCCGCCCAGCGACAGGTCGGCGCCCTGCCGGCGAGTGCTGCCGACGTTGCCGAAATACCCGGAGTTGGTGGTGGTGGCGATGAACTGCAGATCATCGCTGTTCATGGTGTGGAAGAGGTCGGCGCTCCAGGTCAGGCTCTGGTCGGGCAGATTGCCGCGCACCCCGATCTCGAAGGTGCGCGCCACCACCTGCTTGAGATCCGGATCGCTGGCGAAGTCGTTCGGCAGGCCGCAAGGCTGCGCCGGATTGGAGCAGCCCAGTTCCACCACCGTGGGCGCGCGGCTGGCCTCGTTGTAATTGGCATACCAGGTCAAGGTGTTTGAGGGCGTGAAGGTGGCACCGACGGCCGGGTTGAGGCGCGTGAAGGTGTGATGACCCGTGAGCGGACTGCTGCTGTCGAAGCCGCTGCCAAAGTCGCCGGCGTCGGTATCGATGCTGTAGCCCCCGAGCGCTTCGGTATTGCGGTTGTAGCGGGCCGAGACCGTGAAGTGCAACTTTGAATTGGGAGACACGGTATCGGTCACGTAGGCGCCGAAGATCTTGTTGCTGCCACTGAGCGAAATGACGGTCTCATCATTGAGCGGATTGACGTCGTAGATCAGCGTGTGGTTCGGAGCGAAGCTGCCGTATTGGAACGCCTGGTCGAACGTGTCTTCCGCGTCGCTGTAATCGATGCCGAGGATGGCCTGGCTTTTCCAGCCGAACAGCGACTGGGTGTCCGTCAGTTGCACACCGCCGCCGGCCGTGCGCTGCACCAGACGCGACACCTGATTGGCGGCATTGGAGCAGTAGGCCAGCGAGACCCGGTCGGTCGGCTCGACGCTGCAGTCGATCGGCGGTCCGCCGTAGTCTTCGTCCAGGAAATTGTCGTTGTTGCTGCCGTTGTTGCTGCCGGTGATGAGGTGTCGGTAGTACACGTTGCCCGACAGCAGCCAGTGCTCGGACAGGAACTGCGTGCCGGTCAGGTTGACGAAGTGCAGCAGATCCTGGGTGAAATCCGGGGTGTAGCTCTGCTCGCGTCGGTAATAGAGCATGCTCAACGGGATGGCGCCGTTACCGAACAGGCTGGTGTCGGTATAGGTGTAACTCAGGTCGACGTCGCTGCGCTCTGTCTGCCAGCCAACCTTGCCGAAGCCCTGCCACACGCGGGTCGGAGACAGGTCGCGCCAGCCGGTCTCGCCGAAATAATGTGCGGTGAGGAAGTAGTCGAACGCACCCACCTCACCGCCGGTCTGCGCTTCGAACGAATGGCGTCCGAACGAGCCGCCATAGGCCTCGAGTTCAGTGCCCGGATCGTCGTGGCCGCTCTTGGTCTGAACGGACAGTGCTCCGCCCAGGGTATTGAGGCCGAACACGGGATTGGAGCCGGAGATCAGCGATACGGTGGAAATCGCAGACTCCGGAATCAGGTCCCAGTTGACGGTATCGCCAAAGGATTCGTTGACTCGCACGCCGTCCACATACACCGACAGGCCCTCCGGCGTGCCCAGCAGCGGCGAGGCGGTAAAGCCGTGATAGATGATGTCGAGCTGGAAGGGGTTGTCGGCGCTCTCGCTGACGTTGACGCCGCTGAAGTTCATATTCAGGTAGTCGGCGACCTCGGTCGCCTGCTGGCGCTCGAGGTCCTGGCTGGTGGCCGTCTGGACGTTGGACGGCACCTGATTCATTGGCAGACCCAGTCCGGGCAGCGGCGTATTACCGATCACCACGATTTGTGGTAATTCGAGGGCCGCGGCCGGATTGGCAGAGGCGGCGGCCACATAAGGGCCGTCGGTGGCCGTCGCCATCAGGGGTAGGGCCATGCCGCCGATCCAAACGGCACTCCAGGGTCGGGAAATCCGAATTGCGCGCAAAATCGCCTTGCTCCCCGATACAGCGACCCTTTGTTGGCCTGGGGTCTACGATCGGGCCAGTGTCGATGTCGGGTCGGGTGCGAGGTAGGGAATTAATCCCGGGACCTTCGGGAATTTTTCCCGAACCTGGCCGGAGCTTAGGCCCTTGCGCGCCAGGTGCAAGAACTGACATGCTTCGTCGTCTATAGTTGATTGATAGTAATAATATTTTGTCTAACACTGACCACCCTGTTGGGGGCACGCTCAAACTCCGTCTAAGCCTGCTGATCACGGCGCTGATCGCGCTGCTGACGTTGGCGGGCGGCGCCTGGGTAGTGCGACAGGCGCGCGATGATACCCGCGATGAGGTTCTGTCCACCCTCAACCTGAGCGGGCATTTCCTGGACGCGCAGCTTGCCCTGATGCGCGACCGATGGCAGGAGTCGGGTCGGGTCGTGCCGCTGTTTCAGCTGCGCGAGCTGGGGGATGTGCGCCACCTGTCGGTACGCTTCTATGACGACGCCGGACGCCTGATTGACAGCAATGAAGGCAGTCACGATCGCGCGCCCCAGGCGCCGCGCTGGTTTGTACGGGCGGTTCGGGCCGCCTCGACTCCAATACCACCGGCCATACGCGCGGTGAACTTCAACGGCGTGGCCGTGGGCCGGCTGGTCATTGCCGCCGACCCGACCTACGAGATGGACGAGATCTGGGCGACCTCGCGTGGCTTGCTGGAATTGCTGCTGCTGTTCTTCGTGCTGGTCAATGTGCTGGTGTGGTGGGCCGTCGCTCACGCTTTGCGGCCGATCGAGCGCATTCTTTATGCCTTGGGCGAAGTGGAAAGAGGGCATCTGGGCACGCGCCTGCCACGCTTTGGATTGCCGGAGATGTCACGCATCAGCATCGGCTTCAATCACATGGCCGAGACACTCGAGCAAAGCGTGGCCGAAAATCAGCGTCTGACGCGTCGCCTGCTGCAGATGCAAGAGGACGAACGCCGCAGCCTGGCGCGCGAGCTGCACGATGAGATCGGCCAATGCGTGAGCGCGATTCACGCCGATGCTGCCGCCATCCGCAATCGCGGCGGAGCGGCGGTGCGCGAGAGTGCCGAGGCCATTGTCGCCGTGACCGCCCAGATCAAGGATATGGTGCGCGGCATGCTGCAGCGGCTGCGACCGGCGCAAATCGAGGGCGTGGGGCTGGAAGCGGCTCTGCGTGAGTTGCTGGCGGCCTTTGAACAGCGCAATCCCGACACGGTCTGCAATTTACAGGTGCGCGCCGGCCTAGGCGATCTGCAGCCAGAACTCAGCACCGCCGCGTACCGCGTGGTGCAGGAATGTCTCACCAACGTCGCTCGTCATGCGCGCGCCCACCGGGTCGACATCGAGGTCGAACTCAGTGCGGCGGCCAATGACGCCATCGCCGCACCGGAAGTAGTTGCGACCCTCGGCGCTTCGCTGCGGGTCTCAGTGCAGGATGACGGCCGCGGCTTCGACAGCGCGGCGCCGCAACGCGGTTTCGGCCTCATGGGCATGCGCGAGCGCGTCAAAGTGCTCGACGGGGTGTGTCGGGTGGACAGCGCACCGGCGCGCGGCACCCGGGTCAGCGTGCGTATTCCGTTGCCGCCCGCCCAAGAGGATGCGGCATGAACGCGGCCCCGATCCGCGTCATGCTGGTCGATGATCACGCGGTGGTGCGGGCCGGTTTTCGCCGCCTGCTGGAACAGGAACCGGCAATCCGCGTGGTGGCCGAGGCCGACACTGGCGAGCGCGGCTATGCGCAGTATCTCGAACACACCCCGGATGTCGTGGTACTGGATCTGTCGATGCCGGGCGTCAGCGGGTTTGAGATCATCCGCCGCATCATTGAGCGGCGCCCGGACTCCAAGATCCTGGTGTTCAGCATGCACGAGGATGCCTCGCTGGCGGTGCGCGCCATTCAGCTCGGCGCCCGCGGCTATGTCACCAAGAGCAATGCGCCTGAGGTGCTGGCGACCGCGGTCGCCGAAGTGGCCGCCGGCAAGCTCTACGTCAGCGATGATGTCGCCAAGTCGATCGCCATCCTGAAGCTCACCGGTGACGACAATCCGGTCAAGGTTCTGAGCACGCGCGAGTACGAGATTTTCCGGTTACTGGTCAGCGGCCGCCCGGCAAGTGAAATCGCGCGGGTCCTGAACTTGAGCGCCAAGACAGTCGCCAACTACCACACCCTCATCAAGCAGAAGCTGCACAGCGCCAGCGATGTCGAGCTGGTGCTGCTGGCGCTGCGCCACAAGCTGCTCTAGTGCCGGGATGCGGTGCGCGCGCGCCGCCGGGCGGCCGGCGCCGCGCGCGCCGCGCCGTGCGAGCCACGACCGCCGGAGCGGCCTTTGGCCGCAATGCTCTTCTTCAGCAGCGACATGAAATCCACCACGTTGCTGGAGTCCTTCGGTGCCGGTGCATGCTCCTCGAGCTCGCGCGCCTTGCCGCCGCCGGCGCGGGCGATGCGGCGCTGGACGAACTTGTGCAGCTTGTCGCGAAAATCATCGCGGTATTGCGACGGCGACCAATTGCTGCTCATCGATTCGATCAGCTGTCCGGCCATCTCGAGCTCGCGCGGCGCGACCCGATAGTCGGATAGCTTGCCGCTCGGTAGCTCGAATTCGTCCGGCGAGATCAGCTCCTGCGGAAAGCGCATCAGGTTCAGCAGCAGCGCATCGCCTTGCGGCATCAGCGCCGATAGATACTGGCGTGTGCGAATCACCACCTTGCCAATGCCGATACGGTCGGTCTTGCGCAGCGTCTCGCGCAGCAGTACGTAGCCCTTCTCGGCCTTCTTGCGCGGCACCAGGAAGTAGGGTTTCTCGAAATACGCCGGGCTGATGGCGTCGCGCTCGACGAAGGTTTCGATCTCGACCGTCTCGGTCAGTTCCGGCGCGGCGGCGCGCAGTTCCTGCTCAGGAATCACGACGTAGTTGCCCTTCTCGTATTCGAATGCCTTGACGATGTCCTTCCAGGCAACCTCCTCGCCGGTCTCCGAGTTGACCCGCTCGTAGCGGATCGGTTTCTGGTCGCGGCTGTCGAGTAGCCGAAAATGCAGATCGACACTGCGCTCGCCGGAAAAAATCTGCACCGGAACATTGAGCAGGCCGAAGGAAATCGTGCCGTTCCAGACGGGTCTAGCCATGTGTCGTCTCCCACGGCGCCATGGGCGCCGGATTGTTTCAGTCTATGAGCGCCGCCGGCGCCGCGCGGGCTTCGCTTGCACCGCCGATGCGCCTCCGGCGTGGCCTAGCCGATCGAGCGCGCTGCGCAGCGAGCCGCCGGCCCCGGCATAATCGGCCCACGGTTTGTCGCGCCGGAGCAGCCCGGGCGCGGTGCGCAGCGTGAAGCGTGCCGGATTCAGTCCGGCGCGTACCTGGTTCCAGGACAGTGGCATCGATACCGTCGCGCCGGGCCGGGCCCGGGTTGATAAGGGCGCCACCGCGGTGGAGGTACGGTCGTTGCGCAGATAATCGAGAAAGATGCGGCCGGTGCGCGCCTTCTTGGCCATCGTCATCACGAAGCGCTGCGGGCTGTCGGCGGCCATCTGCTCACAGATCGCGCGCGCGCCCGCCTTGCCGCT
>DASXYW010000017.1:0-35699 GCA_036502265.1 Steroidobacteraceae bacterium
CGCTATGCACACCCAGCACTGAAAAACGCTCAGGCCGGCGTAGGTGCTGTACGGCCCGACCACATTCAGCCCCGGCCCGACGTTGTTGATGCAGGCGACGATGGCCGAAAACGACGAGATGAAATCCAGCCCCGAGATCAACAGCGCGAACACCAGCACCACGATCGTGATGAAGTACAGAAAGATGAACGCCAGCGCTGCATACACCACGCCGTCGGGTACCGCCTGGCCGGAAATCTTCAGCGGCGCGACCGATTGCGGATGCACCAGCGTGAACATCTCGCGCAGCGCCTGCTTCATCAGGATCAGCGAGCGAAACATCTTGATGCCGCCGCCGGTCGAGCCGGTGGTGGAGCACACGCAGCTCAGGAACAGCATCCACATGGGCGCGAACACCGGCCAGTTGCCGTAGTCGGCGGTTACCAGCCCGCTGGTGGTGGCCAGCGAGATCACGTTGAAGGCCGCGAAGCGCAGCGCCTGCAGCGGGGTCGGGTAGACCGCATTGAGCCCGAGGAAGAATGCGATCCCGACGCAGCTCGCCACGATCAACAGCAGCATCCAGCGCGTCTCCGGATCGCGCCGGTAGGCCGCGGCGTCGCCCTTGCGCAGCGCGGTGAAGTGGGTGGCGAAATTCATCGCCGCGATCAGCATGAAGAGCATCAGCACCAGTTCGATCGCCGGGGAATCAAAGTAGCCGACGCTGGCGTCGTGGGTCGAGAAGGCGCCGAGCGACAGCGCCGAAAAGGCGTGGCAGATCGCATCAAACGCCGGCATGCCCACCAGCCACAGCGCCAGCGCGCACGCGACCGTCATGCCGGCGTACACGAACCACAGCGTGCGCGCAGTCTCGGTGATGCGCGGGGCCAGCTTGGCGTCCTTGACCGGACCCGGAGCGCCGGAGCGATACAGCTGCATGCCGCCGATGCCCAGCAGCGGCAGCACCGCCACCGCCAGCACGATGATGCCCATGCCACCGAGCCAGCTGAGCGCGTGACGCCAGAGGTTGACACTGTGTGGCAGCTGGTCGAGGCCGCGCAGCACGGTCGCCCCGGTGGTCGACAGGCCCGACATGGCTTCGAAATAGGCGTGCGTAAACGACAGGCCCGGCAAATCCACCAGCAACGGGATGGCGGCGACCGCAGCCAGCGTCAGACAGCTGAGCGTTACCAGCAGGTAGGCGTCGCGAGATTTCAGATCGTAACGATATTGCTGGGTCGCCAGGCGCAGCAGCAGGCCACCGAGCGCCGCCAGCCCGGCGCCGGCCGCGAAACCGCGCAGCGCCGTGAGCTCGCCGTACAGCAGCGCGGTCAGGATCGGCAGCAGAAAGAACAGCGCGAACCAGGTCAACAGTGAGCCGACGATGCTCAACACCCCAAGCACCGAGCGCATCGCGGGTTTCCCTAAGCCTCGGTCTGGAACAGGCGCTCGACCGCGTCGATGTGGCGCCGGTCGGTCAGGAAGATGATCACGTGATCCTCGGGCTCGAGCTGGGTGTCGTGGTGCGCCATGATGACGGTGTCGCCGCGAACGATCGCCACGATGCTAGCTCCGGAGGGCAGCTTGATCTGCTCCAGGCGCCGCCCGACAACCTGCGAGCGCTCCTGCGTGCCGTGTACGATCGCCTCGATGGCCTCGGCCGCACCGCGCCGCAACGAGTGCACGCGCACCACGTCGCCACGACGCACGTGCGCCAGCAGCGAGCCGATGGTGATGGTCTGCGGCGAGATCACGATGTCGATGCTGTGATTCTCCATCAGCTCGCCGTATGAGGGCCGGTTGATCAGTGCCATCACGCGCCGCGCTCCCAGGCGCTTGGCCAGCATGGCCGACAGCACATTGGCCTCCTCGGAATTGGTCAGCGCGGCGAACACGTCGGCGCTGTCGATGTTCTCCTCGACCAGCAGCTCCTCGTCGGCGGCGTCGCCGTTGAGTACGATGGTGTTCTCGAGCAGCTCGGAGATGCGGCGTGCACGCCGCGTGTCGCGCTCGATCAGCTTCACCTGATTGCTCTTTTCGAGCGTGCGCGCCAGGCGAAAGCCGATGTTGCCGCCGCCGGCGATCACCAGGCGGCGCACCGGATCCTCGCTGCGGCGCAGTTCCGCCATCACCCGTCGCAGATCGTCCGAGGCGGCGACGAAGAAGATCTCGTCGTTCTCCTCGATCACGGTGTCTCCGGTCGGTCGCACCAGGCGCTCGTTGCGGTAGATGGCGGCCACGCGCGCCTCGGTGTCCGGCAGGTGCTCGCGCAGCGTGCGCAGTTGGCGCCCTACCAGCAGGCCGTCGCGGCGCGCACGCACCCCCACCAGCTGTACCCGTCCATCGGCGAAATCCACCACCTGGAACGCGCCCGGATAGCTCAGCAGGCGCGCGATGTATTCGGTCACCAACTGCTCCGGGCTGATCCACACGTCCACCGCCAGCGCGCCGTCGGCGAACAGCGCCGTGCGGGTGGTGTACTCGGGCGCCCGCACGCGCGCGATCTTGGTGGGCGTGCGATACAGGGTGTAGGCGATCTCGCAGGCGACGATGTTGACCTCATCGCTGCTGGTGAGCGCCACCAGCACGTCGGTGTCGGCGATGCCGGCGGACTCGAGCACCGCCGGGTGCGAGGCGTGACCGGCGACGGCGCGGATGTCGAGCCGGTCCTGCAGGTCGCGCAGGATGTCGTCGTTGGTGTCGACCACGGTGACTTCGTTGGCCGGTTCGCGCGACAGGTGATAAGCCGCCGTGCGGCCGACCTGCCCGGCACCCAGAATCAGGACCTTCATAAACCTACATCACTTCCAGATTGGCGTATTGAAGCATGAGCCATTTGGAGCCCTGGTGCTCGAAATTTACCTGTACGCGTGCGTGTGGCCCCTGGCCTTCGACCGTGAGCACCACGCCCTCGCCGAACTTGCCGTGACGCACGCGCGTGCCCAGGCGCATGCCGTTGCCGATCGTCTCGATCAATCCGCCGCCGCCCAGCGGGCGAGTGCTGCCGCCGGGTGATGCATGCGCCAGGCGGATGCGGGGACGCACCTCTTCGAGCAGCGCCGGGGGAAGTTCCTGGATGAAGCGCGACGGCGGGTTGTAGCCGTCCACGCCGTGCAGGCGCCGCTGCTCGGCGTAGGTCAGATACAGCTGCCGCATGGCGCGCGTCATGCCGACGTAGCACAGCCGGCGCTCTTCCTCGAGACTGTGCAGCTCGTTGATCGAGCGCTGATGCGGAAACAGGCCGTCTTCCATGCCGCACATGAATACCAGCGGAAACTCCAGGCCCTTGGCGGTATGCAGC
The DNA here is from genome assembly GCA_036502265.1 of Steroidobacteraceae bacterium. GTDB lineage: Bacteria > Pseudomonadota > Gammaproteobacteria > Steroidobacterales > Steroidobacteraceae > FEN-1191. Next base: position 3,278 of record DASXYW010000017.1, read on the forward strand.
GTCATGATTTGCACGCAGTCCTCGAACGCTTCACCCTGGCCTTCACCTGATTCCAGCACCGCGTGCGCCAGAAAACTGTGCAGCGGCGGCAGATCGCCCTCCGGCTCATAGTCGCGCGCCGCGCTGACCAGCTCGGCCAGGTTCTCGACCCGCGCCTCGCCGCGATCGGCCTTGTCCTTCTGGTAGTGCTCGATCAGACCGCTGTTATTGATCACGTGATCGACCTGCTCGTGCAGCGGCAAGCCGGTGATTGCCTGCGACAGCTGTTCGATCAGTCGCATGAATCCCAGCACCGCGGTCGCGCTGCGGCTCACCTCGCCGGCGGCCACCGCGGCTGCGGCCGCGCGCCACAGCGAACTGCCGGCGCCGCGCGCGGCCTCGCGGATGCCATCGACGGTCTTATTGCCGATGCCGCGCGGTGGCAGATTCACGATGCGCTCGAACGAGGCATCATCGTCGCGATTGGCAATCAGCCGCAGAAAGGCGAGCGCATCCTTGATCTCGGCGCGCTCAAAGAAGCGCAGGCCGCCGTAAACGCGGTACGGCACGCGCGCGGTGATCAGTGCCTCCTCGAAGGCGCGCGACTGGGCGTTGGATCGATACAGGATCGCGCAGTCGCGCCGCAATCCGGCCTGGCGGGTCCACTCCAGAATTCGGGCGACCACGAAGTCGGCTTCGTCGCGCTCGTTGTAGGCGGCGAACAGTTTGACGCGCTCGCCGCCGCTGCGGCTAGTCCACAAGGTCTTGCCCAGGCGCGACGAGTTGTTGGCGATTAGCGCGTTGGCGGCATCGAGAATGGCAGCGGTTGAGCGATAGTTCTGCTCCAGCCGGTAGAGGCGGGCGTGCGGAAAGTCTTTTTGAAACTGATGCAGGTTTTCTACCCGGGCTCCTCTCCATCCGTACACTGCCTGATCATCGTCACCAACGACAAACGCCAGCCCCTCCGAGCCCACCAGCAGCCGGATCCAGGCGTACTGAATCGAGTTGGTGTCCTGGAATTCGTCCACCAGCACGTGCCGGAAGCGGGTGCGGTAATGGCGCAGCAGCTCGGGCTGTTCGCGCCACAGCTCGAAGGCGCGCAGCAGCAGCTCGGCGAAGTCGATCACGCCACCGCGCTGGCAGGCCTCTTCGTACTGCTGGTAGAGCTTGATCAGCTGCTGCTGAGTCGGATCGTTGCCGCCGTGCACGTCCTTGGGGCGGCGGCCTTCATCTTTGTGCTTGTTGATGAAGTACTGCAGCTCGCGCGGCACCCAGCGATTCTCGTCCAGATTTTGCGACTTGAGCAGCTTCTTGATCAGCCGCAGCTGGTCCTCGGCGTCCAGGATCTGAAAGCTCTGCGGCAGGCCGGCTTCGCGCCAGTGCAGGCGCAGCAGTCGATGGGCGATGCCGTGAAAGGTGCCGAGCCACAGGGCGTTGCCGGGGATGCCGAGCAGCTGCTCGACGCGTGCGCGCATCTCGCCGGCGGCCTTGTTGGTGAAGGTCACCGCCAGGATGCCGTGCGGTGAGATCCCCTCGGTCTGAATCAGCCAGGCGATGCGGTGGATCAGTACACGGGTCTTGCCGCTGCCGGCACCGGCCAGTACCAGCACCGGCGTCCGCGGCGCGGTCACGGCCTCGCGCTGCGCGTCGTTCAACGGGCTGAGGATGGGCGAGACGTCCATGGGGGGCGCGGATTCTACCCCACCGGCCCGCGAGGTTGGGCCGCGCAGCGGCCGCAGCTACCAGCGATTGCGCAGCTCGCGCAGCGCTAGGAACACCTCGCGCGGGGACGGGTTGTCGCGCACGCGCGGCTGCCTCCGGCGCAGCGCGGCGATGACCTCCGTGCTGTCAAGGCGAAAGAACACGTTGATGTCGTGCTCCTCGCCCAGCGTAGTCAGCGGCATGTCGGCCGGCGCGACGCCCTCGCAGCGTTGCAGCAGCGCGCTCGCCGCGGCGTTGCCGGCTTCGCAATCGAGCGTGAACTGCAGGTTGCGCGCCAGGTATTCGTGTCCCGGATACAGGCGCGTCGCGCTCGGCAGCTGCGCCAGGCAACCCACGAAGGTTTCGTACAGCAGCAGCGGATCACCCCCGTGAATGCAGTTGCCGGCGCCGGCGTTAAACAGGGTATCGCCGGAGAACAGAACCGGCGGCGCATCCCGGCCAGCGTCCGCATACAGACACAGGTGCGCGCGCGTGTGACCGGGCGTGTCGAGGCAGCGCAGCTGCACACTGCGTCCCACGCGCACCACATCCGCGCCGCGCAGGCCGCGCGTGACACCACCGATGCGCTCGGCCGCGTCGGCGTGCGCCAGCACCGGTGCGCCGGTGGCCGCGACCATCGCGGCATTGCCGCCGGTGTGATCGCCGTGTTCGTGGGTGTTGAAGATCTGCCGGATGGTCAAGCCCAGCTGCTGCGCGCGTTGCAGGCAGGCGGCGGCGTTGAGCGGGTCCACCGCGAGCGCCTCGAGCGTGTCCGGGCAGGCGATCAGATAATGGAAATTTCGGGCACCGTTCGCAGCCCAGATGCGCTCGATCAGCATACGGTCGTCGCTTTAGCCCAGGGTGGTGGGCAGGTAGTGATCGAGCAGCAGCGCCAGGAACAGCCACATCAAATAGGTAATCGAGAAGCGGAACATGCGCATTGGCAGCTCGTCGCGCAGGCCGCGCTTGAGCTCGATCGCCAGCGCCAGAAAGCGCGCGTTCAGCAGCAGCGCAGCGAGCAGATAGATCAGCCCGCTCATGCCGGTCATATACGGCAGCAGCGTCGCCACGCACAGGATCACGGTGTAGAGCAGCACGTGCAGGCGCGTGAATTCAACCCCGTGCGTGACCGGCAGCATCGGCACGTCGGCGCGGGCATAGTCGTGCCGGCGCGCGATCGCCAGCGCCCAGAAGTGTGGCGGCGTCCAGGCGAAGATGATCAGGAACAGCAGCAGGGCCTGCGCATCGACGTGATTGGTCACCGCCACCCAGCCGAGCACCGGTGGCGCGGCCCCGGCGGCTCCCCCGATCACGATGTTCTGCGGCGTCGCGCGCTTGAGCCACACGGTATAGACCACCGCGTACACGATCAGCGAGGCAAAGGTCAGCGCCGCGGTCAGCACGTTGACGAATGCCACCAGGATCACCATCGCGGTCAGTCCCAGCAGCAGTGCGAACGACAGCGCCTGGCTCGGAGCCAGCTGGCCCGAGGGCAGGGGACGCTTGCGGGTGCGCGCCATGTGCGCATCGATGCGGCGGTCAAGCACGTGATTGATCGCGGCCGCTGAGGCCGCCGCCAGCGCAATGCCAAGATTGCCGAACAGCAGCGCATCGAGTGGCGGCAGGCCGGGCGAGGCCAGCAGCGTGCCGACGATTGCGGTCAGCACGATCAGGGCCACGACCCGTGGCTTGGTCAGCTCCAGATAATGGCGCCAGGTGGCCGGGGCGGCGATGAAATCGGCTTGGCTCATGCAAAACTGATGGTCGTGGACGCCGGCCGCAGCGAGCGGTTCAGGCCTAGGGTTGCCAACAATAGCAGGGCGGCGCCGGCATTGTGCGCCGTCGCGAGCCACAGCGGAAAGCCGAGCAGCACCATGGAAATGCCGATCGTCAACTGCAGCGCCAGCAGCGCCAGCACGCTCAGCCCGGCGCCGGCGGCGGCGCGATCGCCGCGGATGCTGCGCGCGGCCAGCCCCGCCGCGAGCAGTGCCAGCGTCACCGCAAGCGCGCCGAGGCGGTGACTGAGGTGGATAGCGGTGCGCCCCGCCAGAGCGAGTACGCCGCCGTCGTAGTTGATGCCGGCCGCACCCAGCAGGCGGTAGGCGGAATGAAAATCGGCTTGCGGCCACCAACTGCCCTGACAGGTGGGGAAGTCGGGGCAGGCGATCGCGGCGTAGTTGCTGCTGGTCCAACCGCCCAACGCAATCTGCAGGCACAGCACAATCAGCCCGGCGAGCGCCAGTTGGCGCGCCAAACGACGTCGGCCGCGCAGGTCGTCAGGCGGCGGGGCTTGACGCGCGTACAGCCGCAACACCAGCCACCACAGCAGCGACAGCGTGGTGAAGCCGAACAGCAGATGCAGACTCACGATCAGTGGCCGCAGCTGCCAGGTTACCGTCCACATGCCCAGCGCCGCCTGGATCACCAGCACCGCAGGCAGCGCCAGCTGAAGCTTCATCGACACCAGCTGCTCGCGCCGCCACCTGGCGCCAAGCGCCGCGATGAGTACGATCAGGCAGCCAAGCGTTCCGGCCGCATAGCGGTGCAGCATTTCGCGCCACGCCTTGCCGCCATTGAACGCGCCGTGCGCGTCGCTCGCCGCACCGAGCGGCGACAGGTGGCCATAGCACCCGGGCCAGTCGGGGCAACCCAGGCCGGCATCGCTCAACCGCACGTAAGCACCGAGTATCACCACGCCCAGGCAGAGCAGGAAGGCCGCCAGGGCGATGCGGCGAATCACAATGGCGTGATGATGCATGACGAAGTGCGCAGGAGCTCAGCCGATATGCGACAGGCCCAGCAGCTTCTTCAGATCATCGTGCAGGCCGCGCGGCTGGTCGTGGGTGTCGTAGCGCATCATCAGATTGCCCAGGGGATCGACGATAAAAATGCTCGAGGCGCGACCCGCGTCCGGGAACTGCGCCAGCAGTGCTGCTGCTTGCGGCCCATCGGCGCGCAAGGCAATCAGGCCGGGCTGCTCGCGCGCGAGGTAGTCGGCATCGCAGCAGTGTCCGGTGATCAGAAACACGCGCTGCAGGCGGGTGGTCTGATTGCCCAGCCCGAGATAGGTCTGGCGCATGAAGTACAGCGCCTCGCGGCACGCGGCATCGCATTCGCCGCCGCCGATGTAGAGCAGCGACCATCGCCCCTGCAATACGGTAGGCGCCGAGATCGCGGCCTGCGCCGCGACTGCGGTGCCGGTTGCGATGATCTGCGGCAGCGCCACCGGTGGTAGTGGCCGCGCCGGCGCAATCAGCGTGCCGTGGTTGGTATGGCCGCTCGGGCGCCAGCCGGAAGCGTAATAGAGCAGGAAGGCGAACCCAAGAGGCAGCAGAAACAGCAACCCGACCAGCAGCAGCAGCGCGCGCCGGCTGGGCGCAGCGCTCGTCACTGCCCTCACTGCGAACTCCGGCCGACGTTCATGTAGCCATACAGCACCAGCGCCAGTCCGGCGAATGCCCACCATTGCAGCGCATAGGATAGATGCCGTATCGGGCCCATGCCGCCGACGTGCCAGTCGCGCACATACCCCAGCGGCTGGGCCGGATCGAGCAGTAGCTGCCGGCTCTGCAGCGGCAGGCCGAGCGCGGCCGACAAGTCGGCCATGCTGGGAAAGCTCGTGAGTTTGGGCCAGCTCGGACCCAGCGGCGGCGCGACATGTCCGAGGGCAATGCCAGCGACTGGCAGGTCATCCAGCCGCCCGCTGGGCGTCTGCGGGCCCGAGTCGTCCAGGCGCACGTCCGGCAGCTGCCGGCGACTCGCGCCGGCGGCGATCCAGCCGCGATTGACGATGATGGTACGCCCGTCGGTCAGCAGCAGCGGCGTTAGTACCTGATAACCCACCCGACCCTGGTGCGACATGTTGTCGAGCAGGAACTGGTGGGCGCTGTCGTAGCGACCGTCGAGGCGCACCTCGGTATAGCGCGGCAAGCCATCCGTGCCTCGGCCGCCAAGCTCGGTCACGCTGGTGGCGGCGGCGGTGAACTGCGCATCCAGCGCGCGCTTTTGCTGCGCGCGGTGCCACTGCCAGCGTCCGAGGCAGAAAAATACCACCAGCGCAGAGGCGGTCAGCGCGGTCATGGTCCAGCTCGCGGACCAGCGGAAGCGGCCGATTTTCACGGTCAGCGGCACATCAGGGTCTCCGTCGGGGAAGCGCGCATTGTGCAGCCGGGGGGCCGGCGAGTACATACTGAGTGGGTGGATGTGATTCGTATCCTGATCTTTTTGCTACTGGCCGCGATCATCTCGAGCCTCGGCACAGCGCTGTATCACCTGTCCACGGGTCGGCACGATTCGGACAAGATGCTGCGCGCGCTGGCGCTGCGCATCGGCTTGTCGATCGGGTTGTTCGTGCTGCTGCTGATCGCCTGGCGGGTCGGGCTGATCACGCCGCGCGGACTGCCACCGTAGATCGCCTATTCGGTTACCTGAAGGCTGGTAACGAAGTACTCGGTTTCGCCAAAACACGACGGCAGCCACTTATGCTGGTCGTAGCTGAGCAGCACGCGCTTGCCCAGACTGCCTGTCAGCTGCTTGACCACGGCCGGATCGCGCACTGTGAAGGCAAATTTCTCGGCCACGGTGCCGGGCATCGTCACCATCGCCATCTCGCCTTCCCAGGTCTTGCACAGCACGCCCTTGCTGGAGATTTTCTGCACGAAGCCGGCGCGCGCGCCGCTGGAATAGCTCCAGTGCAGCATCAGCCAGACGTAGCCGGCGAAACCGCCGATCACCAGGATCAGGAAGATGACGATGAATTTCTTCATGCCGCTTTTTGTTGTGGGTCGCCGGGATTATATGCCGGCTCCCGGCCCGCTGGCGTAGACTGATTAGCCCCATGATGCGCGTGAAGCTTTGGTAGCCGACGCCGGCGCGCTCGCCGGACTGCCTACGCCACGGCGCTACCTGGCGATCGTGGCAGTCGCCTTCGGCACCGGCCTGGCCGTGATCGATGGGTCGATTGTCGCCGTGGCACTGCCGACGGTGGCCCGCGATCTCGGAGTCAGCGGCTCGATGGCGGTGACGGTGGTGACCGTCTACCAGCTGGTACTGGTGATGACGCTGCTGCCGTTCTCGGCGCTGGGTGCCCGCATCGGCCTGCGCCGTCTGTATCAGTACGGTCAGCTCGCATTTCTGATCGCCACCGTGCTGTGCTTCTTTGCGCGCAACCTGCCGCTGCTGGTGACGGTGCGCGCGATCCAGGCGCTCGGCGCGGCGGCATCGCTCAGTGTATCGAGCGCGCTGATTCGCTCGATCTATCCGGCGCGCCAGCTCGGCCGCGGTCTGGGCATTAACAATGTGGTGGTCGCCAGCTCCAACGCCATCGCCCCGACGCTCGGCGGTCTGGTGCTGTCGGTGGCTTCCTGGCCATGGATCTTTGCGGCCGCCGCGCCGCTGGCGCTGCTGTCGTTGCTGCTGGGACGGCACGCGCTGCCCGACCCGTTGCCGCGCGACGATCCGTACGACCTGCCGGCCGCGCTGCTGTGCGCCCTGACCTTTGGACTGATCATCGCCGGACTGGAAACCGGCGTGCACGGCAGTTCGATGGCCGCGGCCGTGGCGATGGTGATCATCGGAGCGGTGATTGCCGTGGTATTCGTGCGGCGCGAATTACAGTCGCGGATTCCGATTCTGCCGCTCGATCTGCTGGCAAATCGCTCGGTGGCCCTGTCGGCGCTCGGCGGCCTGCTGGTGTTCATCGCTTCGATGACCATGATTCTGTCGCTGCCGTTTCGACTGCAGCATCATTACGGCTATCTGCCGGGCGAAGTGGGCGCGGTCCTGACGCCCTGGCCGTTGATCGTGGTCCTGATCGGACCGACCGCCGGGGCGCTGTCGGATCGCTATCCGGCCGGCATTCTTGGCGGCATCGGCATGGCGGTCGCGACCGCGGGCATGCTGTTGCTGGCGTTCTTGCCCGAGCATCTGTCGCACTTCGACGTGGCCTGGCGCATGGCGCTGTCGGGCGCAGGCTTTGGCCTGTTCCTGGCGCCGAACGCCCGCCTGATCGTGCACTCGGCACCGCACGAGCGTGCGGCCTCGGCCGGCGGACTCATCTCCACCACACGACTGACCGGGCAGACGCTCGGCGCGACACTACTGGCGGCGCTGCTGTCGGTCGGCGTCGGCGGCGGCCCGATGCCGGGGCTGGTGGCCGCGGGGCTGGCGCTGCTGGCTGGCCTGTGCTCGCTGGCGCGGTTGAATCCGCGCTGATGCGCTTTAGGCGCCGATGACGGCGCCCAGATCGAAGCGGTGCTCGATCTGCCCGGCGAGCTCGCCGGAGGCGGCCCAGGTCCACTCGCTGAAGCGCGCGGCGCCGTGGCGATCCTGCAGCAGGATGGTCGAGCAGCGCGTGCCGTAAGTCGATGCGCGGATGAAAGCGCTGGATAGCAGCCGCTCCCATTCCAGGCTCATGCCGGTGCGCGGTAGCTGCCCATCAGCGGCCTGGCGTTCATCGCGCAGCAGCGTCAGCAATGCCGCATCGTCGGGCAGGCGTGTGAGGGCGGCCGCGAGCGCCGACTTGGCCGCGCGCACCTTGGGCCACGGCGTGTCGAGCAGATGATTCGACAGTGCGTACACGCCGGGACCTAACAGCCGGCCGGCGCCCGCGACGCTTTCGTACACCGCCAGCTGCTCGCCATCGCTGAAGATGAGATTAAAAGGGTTGTAGCGGCCCGCGATCCTGGCAAGCTGCGCCAGCCAGCGCTCGCTGGTCGCGCTGCTGGCGAGCGTCGCGGGCACCAGCTCGCCGCGGCTGGGCGCGGCGGCTTGCGGCAGCGCCGGATCGCGATAGTTGGTCAGTGCAGCGAAGCGGCCGCTGCGCGCCACGCCGAGCCAGGTGCCGTCGCCCTGCAGGTCACGTCCGGCCAGGATCTGCGGTTGCCGCCACCAGCAGGCGCTCGCTGCGGCGCGATCATGAAATTCGTCGCGGTTGGCCGCGAGCACCAGCGGATAGTGCGGATGTGCGCGCCAGGCCAGCAGGATCAGGCACATCGTCTGGCTCCGGTGCCGTCACAGCGTTGCGGCGTGGAAGGTGTCGCAGTCAGCGACCCGTCCGGCGGCCAGCCCGCGCTTGAACCAGCTGACGCGCTGCGCACTGGTGCCGTGGGTGAAACTCTCCGGCACGACGCGGCCCTGGGTCTGTCGCTGCAGCGCATCGTCGCCGATATGCGAGGCCGCGTTGAGCGCCGATTCGATGTCGCCCTGCTCGAGCCAGTGCTGCTGTGCGTCGGCGTGATACGCCCACACGCCGGCGTAACAGTCCGCCTGCAGCTCGACCCGCACCGAGGTGCCATTGGCCTGCACCCGGTCTTCGCGCTGGTGCAACGCTTCGACCTTTGCCGTCGTGCCGAGCAGATTCTGGACGTGGTGCCCGACCTCGTGCGCGACCACATACGCCTGGGCGAAGTCGCCCGGCGAGCCGAGTCGATCGCGCAGCGTCTGGTAGAAGCCCAGATCAATGTAGACCTTGCGGTCCTGGGCGCAGTAGAAGGGCCCCATTGCGCTCTGGCCGGTGCCGCAGGCCGTGGGAATGGCATCGCGAAACAACACCAGACGTGGGCGCTCGTAGCTCGCGCCGGACTGCTGAAATATTTCGCCCCAGACATCTTCGGTGCTGGCAAGAACGGTGGAAACGAAGCGCGCCAGAGTATCGTCCGCCGGTGGCGCATGTGCCGGCTCGTTCTGCGCGCTCGGAGCACTGCTGCTGTCGCCGCCGCTGAGCAGGCTCAGGACGGTCAGCGGGTTGACACCGAACAGCCAGCTGCCGGCCAGCACCAACAGCACACCACCCAAGCCGAGGTGAATGCCGCCAAAGCGCATTCCGCCGCCGCCGCCGCCGGAATCGTCACGTCGATCCTCGACGTTGTCGCTCTCGCGACTGTCCTGCCAGCGCATGCGCGATCCTTAAGATGTCAGTGCTTGCGTTGCCGGTCGGCTTCGAAGAAACCCCGTGCAATGCGCAGGTAGTAGTTGGGCGACTCTTCGAAGAACACCAGCGAGGTGCCGGTGGTGAAGCAATACAGCTTGCCGTCCTCGCCCAGCCAGTTCATTGAGCAGTCGGTCCTGATGTGCTTGCCGGCTGCCAGGCCCACCGGATCCTCGTTGTCGAACTCACCGTGCAGTGCCGTGGGTGGTATCGCGTACTTCCAGATGCCGCCGGGCTGCGAGCGGTCCACGCGATCGCCGGCTTTGGCTTCAGGCGCGAGCGCAAGCAGTCCGGCGCAGGCGGTAAGACAGCACACCGCAGCGGTGCGCACAATCAATCGGTGCTTCATACGGCCTTCTTCAGCTGCGCCATCAGCTGCTCGCTCTGCTGTTGTGCGCGCTGATACGCCGGGCGCGCGGTCAGCAGCGCCGAGTAGCCGGAGAACTTCGGAGTCGGCTCGAGCGCCTTGATCATCAAGCCGAAGCCGATCTGGGCGCCGATGTAGATGTCGGCGGCGCTGATGCGATCGCCCAGAATGTAAGGTCCCGGCGTCAGGGCCGTCTCCAGTGTGGCGACGAAATCCTCGTAGCGCCCGTAGCTCAAGGCCGAGGTGCGCTCCGGCACCGGCCGCTCCAGCATGCGGTCCATGAGCGCGGCGTCGACGCAGCCGGCGCCAAAGAACATCCAGCGCAGATAGGTGCCGCGCGCCGGCTCGTCGGCTTTTGGTGCCAGCCCGGCGTTCGGGAATGCGTCCGCCAGATAGGCAACGATCGCACCGGTTTCGGTGACCGTGGCGCCGCGATGGGTAATCGCGGGCAGCTTGCCCATCGGATTGACCGCGAGGAACTTTGGTTGCCGCTGTTCGCCCTTCTGCAGATCGATCAGCTCGATGCGATACGGGGCGCCAACCTCCTCCAGCATCCAGTGCACCATGCGCGCGCGCGACATGGGGTTGTAATAAAAGACGATCGGTTCGCTCATGAGGGAGCCGACCTTAGCATCGCTGCCCCTAGGTGCTCAATCGCTGGATTTATCGTTTAATATCATGTTCTTAGGCACCGGCGCGATTGGGGTCGCGCCACACCCGCTCGAACGGCAGGCGCCAGGCGTACGGCGCCACCAGCTGGTGAATGGCATTGGGCCCCCAGGATCCCGGCGCGTACGGGCGGACCGCCGGCGGCGCCTCCAGCAACGGCGTCGAGACCTCCCACAAGCGCTCGATACCCTCAGCGCTGGTGAACAGCGTGTGATCACCGCGCATCGCATCCAGGATCAGACGCTCATAGGCTTCCAGCACATCGCCGATCAGGCCGGTATCGTGCATTGCAAACTGCAGGCTCAACTTGTCCAGCTGCATACCCGGTCCGGGACGCTTGCCGTAGAACGACAGCGACATCTTGGATGCATCCGCCAAATCGAAGGTCAGGTGATCCGGACCCTGGGCGCCGACACCGGAGCCGGCCGGAAACATGCTCTTGGGGGGCTCGCGGAACGCGATCGATATGATGCGCTGACCTTCGGCCAGGCGCTTGCCGGTGCGCAGAAAGAACGGCACGCCGGCCCAGCGCCAATTGTCGATCGAGCACTTGAGCGCGACGAATGTCTCGGTGTCCGATTCGGGGGCAACACCCTGCTCGGTGCGATAGCCGGTGTACTGTCCGCGCACCACATCGCTCGGGCGCAGCGGCAGCAGGCTGCGAAACACCTTGTTCTTCTCCTCGCTGATCGGCGCGGGCTCCAGTGCGGTCGGCGGCTCCATCGCCATGAAGCCCAGGATCTGGAACAGGTGCGTGACCACCATGTCGCGAAACGCCCCGGTCTGCTCGTAAAAGGCCGCACGCTTGCCGAGCGCGAGGGTCTCGGGCACGTCGATCTGCACGTGATCGATGAAGTTGCGGTTCCAGATCGGCTCGAACAGGCCGTTGGCGAAGCGGAACGCGAGGATGTTCTGCGCCGGCTCCTTGCCGAGGAAGTGATCGATGCGGAAGATCTGCTCCTCGGCGAATACCTGGTGCAGGCGCGCATTCAGCGACACCGCGCTGGCGCGGTCAGTGCCGAACGGCTTTTCCATGATGATGTGCGCGCGCTCGACCAGGCCCGCCTCGCCCAGCATGCGCACCGCGGCCAGCGCGGCGTTCGGCGGCACACTCAGGTAATGCAGCCGGCGGCTTTCGGCCGCCAGGGCGTGCTCGGCCTGATCGACCGCCACGCGCAGCGCGCCCGCGCCGGCCGACAGGGGCACATAGTCGAGGCTCTGGGCAAAAGCATTCCAGGCAGCTTCAGCCGGCTTGTGGACGGAGAACTCCTCGAGCGCGGCTCGCACCAGTGCCCGAAATGCATCGCGATCGATGTCGTCGAGCGACACGCCGATGATGCGCCAGGCCGGAATAAAGCCGGCGGTGGTCAAACGGAACAGGCCCGGCAGCAGCTTGCGGCGCGCCAAATCGCCGGTTGCGCCCACCAGCACCACCACTTGCGGGAAACGCGGCCCGACGCCCGCGGGAACCTTCTGCACCGCTCGATCCTCTCGGTAACTGGCGGGTCGCCAGTTTATCTAAGGTGCAGGGAAACGGCGCCGTCATCGGCCGCGCTTAAACCTTTGGCCGCCAAGATTCATCTAATCGTCATGCAACCCAATCGCCCGAAGCCCACCGGGGGCAGCCCTCGCAGGTCGGCTGAGTTTGTCTGATGAGCCGCTCGAAGCCGAGGAGGAAGGCCGCGCGGTCGAGCGGGCGCGCCGCGGTGACACGCGCGCGTTCGAGCGGCTTTACCGCGCCCATGCCGGCTGGGTCTATGGCCTGTGCCTGCGACTCATCGGCGAGCACGGCAGCGCCGAGGATTGCACCCAGGACACCTTTGTGGCGGCCTGGCGCGCCCTGCCTCGCTTCGAGCAACGCAGCCGCTTCGCCACGTGGCTACATCGCATCGCCGTCAACACCGTGCTGGGTCAGCGCCGCGCGCCCCGACTGCAGTTGGTCAGCACCGAGACCCACGCCGAGGAAGTCTCGGGGTTGGCCCATCCGGGGGATGGCGGCATCCCGATCGATCTGGAGCGCGCCATCGCACGCCTGCCGCCCGGGGCACGCGACGTGCTGGTGCTGGTCGGGCTGTACGGCTACAGCCACGACGAGGCCGCGGAGGCTCTCGGCATCGCGGTGGGCACCTCCAAGGCACAGCTGCATCGCGCCCGCGCGCTGCTGTCGGCTCAACACCTGGGTCCGGAACTGAGTGCGCAAACCTCATGAATGAACTCACGCCACCGCAAGCCACCCCACCGGATGAACTGAAGGCCCGGCTGCGCGCTCTGGCGCGCGTGATCCAGCCGCCGCACGATCTGTGGCCGCGCATCGAAGGCGCGATCCGGCCGCGTCGTACGTCACGCTGGCCGCTGGCGCTGGCGGCGGGCGTGGTGGTCGCCGGCGTGGCGATCATGGTGGCATGGAAGACACTGCAGGCTCCCGCGACCGCACCCCGGCTCGCCACGGTGCGCGCCCAGCCGGTGACGGCCGTGAGCTTCGCTCTGCCGCAGCAGGCCAGTTACCGCAAGGCGCGCGCCCAGCTCGAACAGCTGTTTCGTCAACGCCTCACGCTGCTGCAGCCGGCGACGCGAGCGCGCATCGAAACCAATCTGAAGATCATCGACCAGGCCGACGACGACATTCGTCGGGCGCTGGAGGCCGATCCGGCCAGCCCGTTGCTGCTGCAGCAACTGCAATCGACCCAACAGCAGGAATTGGATCTGTACACCGACGTTGTGCGCAATACCGAGCCTGCGCTCGGAGGAAGCTCGCTATGAATCACCCGACAATTGGACTGGCGCTGCTGGCGGCGCTGGTGTGTATCCACCCGGCACAGGCGGCGGCCCGCAGCGTCGATCAGCATCAGGCCGCCGATCCCAATGGCACCGTAGAGATCATCAACGTGGCCGGTTCGGTCCAGGTGAGAGGCTGGGATCGCTCCGAGGTGGCCGTCAGCGGCGAGATCGGCGCGAGTGTCGATCGGGTCGAGCTTCAGAGTTCAGGCACCCGCACCACGGTGCGCGTGGTGGGTCCCGGCGGCAGTCACTGGGGCGGCGATGGGTCGGCCCGACTCAGCGTGCACGTGCCGTCGCACAGCGCGTTGAACGCTTCGCTGGTAAGCGCCGACCTCACCGTCGAAGGTGTGACCGGCGCCCAGCAGCTGCGCAGCGTCAGCGGCTCCATCAAGAGCGACGGCGGCGGCACGGCGCGCATCAATACCGTGGATGGCGGCGTGACCCTGTCGGTCCCGGCCAACACCAACGCCGAGGTGGTGACCATGAGTGGTGATGTGACGCTCAAGGGAGCCGGCGGCGAGGTCACCATCAATACGGTCAGCGGCGGGGGCACGCTGACACTCGCAACATTGCACAGCTTCCGGCTACGCACCGTGTCGGGCGACTTCAAAATCGACGGCTGGCTCGATCCGGCCGCCGCCGTGGATGTCCAGTCGGTCAGCGGCGATGTGCAGCTGGATCTGAGCGGAGCGCCGAAGGCGCAATTCGATGTGCACTCCCTGAGCGGAACGATTCATAACTGCAACGGGCCACAGGCGGTGCAGGCGCAGTACGGCCCGGGGTCGCGCTTGAGTTTCACCACCGGCGATGGCAAGGCGCAGGTGCGCATGACCTCGACCGCAGGCGAGCTGGATCTGTGCGCTAAGTAATCGCGCTCAACCGCTGCGCGCCGCCGAGCGATCCACGGCGCGCACCGTGTAACCGCCCGACTTCTCGTCGGCCTGCAGCTCGAGAAAGCCGCGTTTCTGCGCTTCGGCCAGCAGATCGTTGAACGAGCGAAAGCCATGGGCACGCTCGTTGAAGCCCGGATGGCGGCGCTTGATCGCCTGCTTGATCATCGAGCCCCAGATCGGCTCATTCTCGCCGCGCTCCTCGGCGACCGCTTCCAGAGTTTCGATGACCAGGTCGAGCGCCTCGGCCCGGTCGGGGCCCTTGTGCTGCGCCTCCGGCTTGTCGCCGGCGGGGCTGGCGGCGGCCGCACCGGGGGCGGCGCGGCGGCGCGCCCGCGACGGACCCTTGCGCACCAGGTCGTCGTAGTAGATGAACTCGTCGCAGTTATTGATGAAAAGATCCGAGGTCGAATTCTTGACGCCCACGCCGATGACGGTCTTGGCGTTCTCGCGCAGCTTGCTCACCAGCGGGGAGAAGTCCGAATCGCCGCTGATGATCACGAACGTATCGACGTGCCCCTTGGTGTAGCACAGGTCGAGCGCATCCACGACCATGCGGATGTCAGCCGAGTTCTTGCCGGATTGACGCACGTGCGGAATTTCGATCAGCTCGAACGCCGCTTCGTGCAGATCGCGCTTGAAGTCCTTGTAGCGATCGAAATCGCAGTACGCCTTCTTGACGACGATATGTCCCTTCAGAAGCAGCCGCTCGAGTACCTTTTCGATGTCGAAACTGGGGTAGTTGGCGTCGCGCGCCCCCAGAGCGATGTTTTCCAGGTCGAGGAATACCGCCATCGTGGTGTCGGCGGCGGTGACAGCTGCTTGGTTGTGCATGGCGGCTCGCATCATGACCGCTCCGGCGAGCCAAGGCGAGGCGGATGTGGCCGAGCGCCGCTCAGGGCAGATTCTGCACCGGCGCAAACGTCCCCGGCGCGCCCGCGACCTGCAGCAGCACCGCGGGGGTATTGGTGCTTACGCCATTGACGAGCGGATGGGTCGCGGCGGTGGCCACGACGAGGTCGACCAGGCCGTCGCCGTTGACGTCGGCGACTGCGACTTCATTCGCGTCCTGCACCGTGTAGTTGGTTGGCGCCAGGAAGGCGCCGGGGCTGGCAGGATTTTGCAGCAACACGCTGACCGCGTTGGTGCCGCCGACGATGATGTCCGCAAGGGTGTCGCCGTTGACATCAGCGACCACGATCGATTGTGCCAGCGACTGCGGCGCCGTGGCGTACGCGACCGGTGCCAGGAACTGGCCCGGGTGGGCGGAATCCTGCAGCAGTACCTCGACCGTCGGCGCGCTGCCGTCCGGCGGGCCCGGATCGGTGATGATCAGATCGTTGAAGCCATCACCGTTGACGTCGGCGATCGCGATCAGGTTGGCGCCCAGCAGGCCTTGAGTCTCGGCGTACACCGTGACCGGTGCGGCAAACGTGGTCGATGTCAGGGCGCCGGTATGCATCAGTACCTTGACGCCGACGTTGTCGGTGAGCGCGACATCCGGGGCGCTGTCGCCGTTGAGGTCAGCGACCGCTACCCAGTTGGCACCGCCGGTATAGAGCGGAATTGCGGCGGCGAAGGTGCCGGGCGCGGCCTGTACGAACAGCGAGACGTTGTAGTCGGCCGAGACCAGATCGGGCAGGCCGTCGCCATTGATGTCGCCGACCGCCACCTGCGAGGCACCGGGCGAGGCCAGGATGATCGGCGCACTGAATGAGCCCTTGCTCGAGGGATTGTTCAAAAACACAGCCAGCGCACCGTCCTCGAAGCTCGCCGAGACGATGTCGGGCACGCCATCGTGATTGATGTCGGCGCTGGCCAGATACAGCGGATCGTTGCCATCGCTGATCAATACCGGGGCCGCGAATGCGCCGGGACCGGTCGACAGGTACGCCTTCAGGTTTCCGGCAAAGGGCGGGGCGCCGCTCTTGATGGTGCTGGTCTGCACGATCGACGCTGCGCCGATGCCGTTGAAGTCGGCCGCGACCAATCCATAGGACACTTCGAAAGGAGTGAGAGTAACGAAGTGACAGTTGCTGCAATGGTGGTCATCACCGCAGCTCGATAGGCCAAAGAGAGTCGTGGCCAGGAGCCCGAGAATCCGGAATCGATCGCTGGCTATTGGCATGAGACCCCCCGGCCGAAATTCAGTGTAGTGATCTAACAGGGCGATCACCGAGCAAACGATTCAAGCCGTGCGTGGTTGACGGACTGCGCACCTGGCAGCGCCACACAGGGCGCCATTGTTCCTCTATTGACTCAGACACTATATCCATACGGCATACTGATGCAATCGTGCAACAATCCGCGATCAACAGCATCAGCGCGGAGCCGTTCACTGCGCGCATCGCAGTCTCCCGGGTTGACCTGCTGTCAACGCTAGCGCGGCCCTCGGGCCGTGCGTGTCGGACCACCGCTCAGTGTGACGACCGGTGCCCACCGACACGGCTCTCGGCGCTGCCGCCAAGCGGCAAATGAACTGTGACCGGTTTCGCGTTTTCCATTTCGAGCGCGCGGCCGTCGCCTTCGCAATCAGGAATATGTGTGATGTCTGCCGACACTCTGACGTTGCGCTCGGCTAACGTGATTGAGAATGCCAACCGCAGAAGAGCACATGCCCGTGTCGGCCTCCGAGACCCCAGCTGCCGGTGCCCAGTTCCAGGGCTACCCGCGTCGCTGCGTGCTGATCATCGACGATGACCCGGCATTTGCCTTGCTGGCGGGGGAGACCCTGCAGCAGGCCGGGTTCGAGGCGCGCATCGCGCTCAACAGCCAGGAGGCCATCGCCTCGTTCGAGCAGGGCAAACCCGACCTGATCCTTCTGGACGTCGAATTACCCGGCACCAACGGCTTTGATCTGTGCGCCACGCTGCGCCTGATGAGTCCGGGTGTCGAGGTGCCGATCGTCATGGTCACCGGCCACGACGACACCGGGTCGATTGCCCAGGCCTACCAGGCCGGAGCGACCGATTTCATTCATAAGCCGGTGTTGTGGCCGACGCTGCCGCACCGGGTAGGCTTCATCCTTCGGGCCCGCGACAGCATGCTGGCGTTGCAGGCCAGCGAGCAGAAGAATCGCGCGCTGCTGCAGGCCTTGCCCGATACGATCTTCATCGTCGGTCGCGACGGCGTGCTCATCGAGCACATTACCAGTGACGCCAGGGGCAGCGGCAAGAGCCTGGTCGGCCGGTCGCTGGAACAGGTGCTGCCGGCGAGCGTGGCCCTGGCCGCGCGTCAGGCGGTCAGCACGCCGAACCGATCCGAGCTGTCCACGCATGAGTTTGTGGTCGGCAAGGGCAAGGATCAGCGCTCGTACGAGGCGCGCCTGCGGCCGCAACCGAATGGCACGCTGTTGGTGGTCACCCGGGACACCACCGAGCGGCGCAAGGCCAAGGCTCGCATCGAGTACCTGGCGTATTACGACATCCTGACCGGCCTGCCAAATCGTCAGCAGTTCGTGCGCGAGGCCGGCGGCGCGATGCGCGCTGCCAAGGAAAGCGGCCAGATGATGGCGCTGCTGTACCTGGATCTCGACCGTTTCAAGCGCATCAACGACAACCTGGGTCACTCGGTCGGTGACGCGCTGTTGAAGAACGTCGCCCGCCGGCTCGAGCACAGCACGCGACCCTCGGACGTGACCGAGCCGACCGCCGACAACCAGCGCCAGGCGCGGGTGGCGCGTCTGGGCGGCGATGAGTTCGTCGTCATGCTCACCAACCTGACCGACGAGGCGCAAACCGCAGCGGTGGCCAACCGCATCCGCCAGTCGCTGGGCGAGCCGCTCGACTGCGGCGGCCACCGTCTGGTGGTGACGCCCAGCATCGGCATAGCGCTGTATCCGCAGGATGGCACCGACATCGAGGACTTGCTGGTCAAGGCGGACATGGCCATGTACCAGGCCAAGGACCAGGGCCGAAACGGCTACGCCTTCTACGGTCATTCGATGGCCGTGCGCTCGCTCGGGCGCCTGGAGCTCGAGAACGATCTGCGCACTGCGTTCCAGAACAACGACTTCCAGATCTTCTATCAGCCCAAGGTCGAGCTCGCGACCGGTGCGATCGTCGGCGTTGAGGCGCTGCTGCGCTGGCATCACGCCGTTCGCGGCTGGATTGCCCCGGACGTGTTCATTCCGGTGGCCGAGGAAACCGGCCTGATCGCCGAGCTGGGCGATTGGGTCATCCGCGAGTGCTGCAAGCAGCTCAGCGCTTGGGCCAGCGACGGTCTTGGTTACCTGTCGATCGCCGTGAACGTGTCGGTGCAGCAGTTCGCGCGCATGGATTTCGTCGAATCGGTACTGCGTTCGCTGTGGCAATACAGCGTGCGCCCGGAAAAGCTCGAACTTGAGATCACTGAGAGCCTGCTGATGCGCAACGTCGACGACACCACGGCGTGCATGAAGCGCTTTCGGGCGGCGGGTGTCACGCTATCGATCGACGACTTCGGCACCGGCTATTCCTCGCTCGGCTACCTGCGCCAGTTTCCGGTCGACGCGCTCAAGATCGACCGTTCGTTCGTCAAGGATCTGCACACCAGCGACGACGATGCCGCGATCTGCGCCGCCATCATCGCGATGGCACGCGAGCTGAAGCTCAAGGTCATCGCCGAGGGCGTGTCCAACACCGAGCAGCTCGATTTTCTGCGCGAGCACCGCTGTGACCTGGTGCAGGGCTACCTGATCAGCCAGCCGATTCCGGTCGCCGACCTGCTGAATCTGCTGCGCAACACGCCCTCGGTTCTGGCAGTCAAGCCGGCGGGTTCGGACAGCGCCGCATGACCTCATGGCTGATCCAAGGGGTCGGCCGGCTGGCGCTGCGGGCCAAGCTGCGCGTGATTGTGCTGTACGCCGCGGCGGTAGCGTTGGTCATGACCGGAGCGATGTATTGCGGCGGCGAGATGTTCAAGTTGCGCCAGGTCGAAGCACAACAGCTCGCGACCCTGGTTACCGCGGTGGCTGACAACACCGCCGGCCTGCTGAAATCTGCCAATCGTGTTGCGGTGCGCCGTTCGCTCGGAGCGCTGCGGGCCGACCGCGACGTGCGGGCGGTCGCGCTGTTTGACGTCGCGGCCAATCCGATCGCCGATGTCAGCTTCGGCACGGACGTCGCCTCGACCTCCGACCGGCTGCGCTCCTGGGCGCTCGACGCCGGCGGGACCGACAAGCAGCCGATCCGCTTCAACAGCATGACCAGCGTCAAGATCCAGGTGCCGGTGATGCTGGACGGCGAGCGGCTCGGAACGCTGCACGTCGATGCGACCTTAGGCCGTTTCTATCGGCAATGGCCCGGCACGCCGCTGGCCATACTCGCGGCGATTGCGCTGGCACTGGCGGTGGCCTACACGCTGTCGATCAGGCTGCAGCGCTTCATCTCCGCCCCGATCCGCGATCTGGCACAGGTGGCGCGCAATGTCTGCGCCAGCAAGAATTTTTCGATCCGAGCGCGCAAGGAGACCCAGGACGACTTTGGTGCGCTGATCGACGATTTCAACGAGATGCTGGCCGAGCTCGAGCGCCGCGATCTGAACCTGCGGCTCTACCAGAACGAGCTGGAGAAGCGGGTGCGCGAGCGCACGGTACGGCTGGATGCGGCCGTGGCCGAAGCGCAAGAGTCATTGCAGCGCGCCGAGAAGGCCAGCCGCGCCAAGAGCGAATTCCTGGCGCGCATGAGCCACGAGATACGCACCCCGATGAATGGCGTGCTCGGCATGGCCGAGCTGCTGCGCCACTCGACCACGCTGGATGGCCGTCAGCGCCGCTATGCCGCCACGATCCACCAATCCGGCAGCGCGCTGCTGGACATCATCAACGACATTCTGGATTTTTCGAAGATCGAAGCCGGCAAGCTCGAACTCGACGTCGCGCCGTTCTGTCTGCGCGACATCGTCGAGGATGCGATCGACATCCTGGCCGAACGCGCCCATAGCAAGGGACTGGAGCTGGTCTGCGACATTCCGTCCGAGTTCGACACACGCGTCAGCGGTGACGGCCAGCGGCTGCGCCAGATCATCATCAATCTGCTCAGCAACGCGGTGAAGTTCACCGAGCGTGGCGAGGTCAAGATCACGGTGCGGCACGAAGGCGCCGGGCTGATGAATTCGCAGTTTCGGTTCGAGGTGAAGGACACCGGCATCGGCATCAAGCCGGAAAACTGCAACGCGATCTTCGAATCATTCGCCCAGGAGGACAGCTCGACCACGCGCCAGTACGGCGGCACCGGCCTGGGGCTGGCCATCTGCAAGCAGCTGGTGGAACTGATGGGCGGCCAGATCGGCGTGTCGAGCACGCCCGGCGTCGGATCGACCTTCTATTTCTCGGTACCATTGTCCACCGATCCGACCGCGGAGCGCGCACGCCGCAGCACCGTGCTGAATCGCACCCGCATGCTGATCGTCGATGACAACAGCACCAATCGCGAGATCGTGCGTCATCACCTGGAGAGCTGGGGCGTGGTCGTGACCGAGGCGCGCTCGGCCCGGCACGCGCTCGAGATTCTGGACAAGGCGCTCGGCGGTCAGTTCGACGTGCTGATCCTGGACGGCCAGATGCCGGACATGAAAGGCGCGGCGCTGACATCGAGCATTCGCGCGCGGTCGAAGTTCGCGGGCGT
Source organism: Steroidobacteraceae bacterium (assembly GCA_036502265.1). Lineage (GTDB taxonomy): Bacteria > Pseudomonadota > Gammaproteobacteria > Steroidobacterales > Steroidobacteraceae > FEN-1191. The sequence continues at coordinate 24,194 of DASXYW010000017.1, forward strand.
GCCGCTGCTGATGATGACCTCGACGATGTCGTCGGCCCCGCCGACCGACCAGGCCAGCGACGGCGCCACGGCCTGGCTGGGCAAGCCAATGCGCCGCTCGCAGCTGCAGGCGTGCCTGGAGTCGCTGGTGACCAATCTGGCGCTGTCCTCGGATGCCACCCTCAGCGCTTCGCGTCCGAAAACAGCCGCTGTGCTGCAGGCGGAGAAGAAACGCTCCAGCGTACGGCGGGTACTGCTGGTCGAAGACAACCCGGTGAACCAGGAGGTCGCCCAGGCGATGCTGCAGGAGCTGGGCGTGGAGGCGATCAGTGCCTGGAGCGGCGAGGAGGCGCTGGAGAAGATGTTTGTCGAGAGTTTCGAAGTGGTACTGATGGACTGCCAGATGCCCAAGCTTGACGGCTACGCTGCCACCATGCGCTATCGCGACTGGGAGAAGGAACATCGGCGCGCGCGCACGCCGATCGTCGCGCTCACCGCCAATGCACTGAGCGGCGATGCCGAGAAGTGCTTCGCCGCCGGCATGGACCGCTACCTCAGCAAGCCATTCTCCAGTGACCAGCTCTACCAGGTACTCGAGTCGTGCGTGACCGATGCCGCCCCGCCGGAGATCGCAGCCGAGTCCTCGACCCCCAAGCAATATGCGGTGCTCGACCGCCAGGCGCTCGGACGCATCCGCGCGCTGCACCGGCCGGGCGGCCCCAATCTTCTGGCCAAGGTTCTGGGTCTGTACTCATCGAGCTCAGTGACTCTCACCGAGGCGCTTCGCACCGGGCTGTCGGGCAACGATGCCGAGAGCATCCGGCAGGCCGCACATGCCTTGAAGTCCAGCAGCGCCAACGTCGGGGCCATGGCCTTCGCCGACCTTTGCAAGGAGGTCGAAGTGGCCGCCGCCAAGGGCGAAATCGACCAGGCGCGGGTGCTGATCGACGGCCTTCTGGCCGAGCACAAGAAGGTACTCCAGGCGTTGGATGCGCAGAGCCTCGCGGCCTGACGGTCACCGGCGATCTGCTCTAGAATCTCCCCGGCGCCAGGGTTGCTGGTACGGCCAATAATCGCCCAGGGAGGCATCCAATATGAAGAATCGTTCCGCGGTCCTGCTGCTGTCGGCAGCGCTGTGGCTGGGCGTCGGAGTGTCGCTGGCGGCCGATCAGCCTGCACCCCCGGCGGCGAATCCGCTCGACGTCGTCCCCGAGAAGATGCCGTTCAACGCCCCGTACGGCGCGCCGATCTCGCTGCAGCGGGCGCAGGCGCTGATTGCAGCCGCGATGGCCGAGGCCGTAAGACACGGCTGGCCGCTGAATATCGCAGTGGTGGATTCGGGCGCCAACCTGGTGGCATTCGCGCGCATGGACGGCGCGCAGCTGGCCTCGATCGCGATCGCCGAGCACAAGGCGCGCAGCGCTGCGAAGTATCGACGGCCCACCAAGGCGTTCGAGGATGCGGTGCAGAAGGGTGGTTTCACCTACGTTCTGTCGCTCGATGACCTGGTCGCCTCGCGCGGCGGCATTCCGCTGATCGAGGACGGCAAAGTGATTGGCGCAATCGGCTGCTCGGGCGGTACCGGTTCGCAGGATGAGGTGGCATGCACCGCCGGAGCCGCAGCGCTCGGCAAGTGAGCCGATGGGCGGCTATCGATCTTTCCTGATCGCGTTGCTGGGCGTGCTCGGCGGCGCCGCGGGCGCCACCGATAGCGTCTCGGCCACGCCGACGACCGCCGCGGGCAACGCGGGCCCGACCAGTACACGCGCGGTGCTCACCGGCGAGCAGGTGATCCAGATCCTCGATCAGACGGTGGACTGGTATCGCACCCTGGGCACCCAGCAGCAGTCGGCCAATCAGCCCAGTGACCTTCTGATCCTGTACGCCAATCAGCAGACCGCGAGTCAGGTGATCGCGCTGGCATTCGATATCGCCCGCGCCAACGCCGAGCTGCTCAGCAGCGAGGCCGCCAGCGCCACCAGCAGCACGGCTGCGACCGCCAGCACCGCATCGCAATCGCTGCAGGTCCTGCAAAAGAGGCTGGACGCTCAGCGGGCCTCTACTCAGGCCGAAATCGATTCGAATCAGCGCGACCTGACGGCCGGAAAGGGCAACAAGGCCGATCTTGAAGCCAAGCGGTCCGAGCTGCAGAGCGAGCTGGCCATGGTGGGGGCGCGCGCCAATCTGCTCGACACCATGGCGCAGTTCGTCACCCAGAGCGACGCCAAGTCAGCCAGCGCCAACGCCCTCAAGGCGCATATCGACGCGATCGCTATGTCCGTGCCCACGGCCGGCGTCGCGACGCCGGTCGCAGCCGCCGCGGCGCCCGCCACCAGCTCGCCGCCGGCCAAGACCGCGGCCCCGACCCCGGCAACGCCCTTCACCAGCCCCAGCAGTGCCCAGGACCGCCTTGGAATCTGGGATCTGATCCAGAACGTGCTGCGGCTTTCCGGCAAGCTCAGCACCATCAATGCGGTCGATCGGCGCACCGCGGCGCTCGAGCAGACTTTCCACAAGATCAGTGCGGCACCACTCGCGCAGCTCAAGGCGCTATCAGCCCGCAGCGATCAGCTGTCCGGGCAGGCCGACAGCGCCCATGGTGATGTGCTCAAGAGCGTACGCGACCAGCTCGACACGCTGGCGTGGCTGTTCAAGCAGACCTCCGACATCATGCTGCCGCTGGGCAAGGAGGAAATCCTGTTGCAGCAGTACCGCCACAACCTGCAGAGCTGGCGCGAATCGGTCCAGCATCAATACCACGACGGCCTCGGGGCGCTGGGTGTGCGTGTCGGCATCCTGCTGCTGCTGCTGGCAATCGTGTTCGCCGGCGCGGAGGTCTGGCGTCGGCTGGTGCTGCGCTATACCCATGATCCGCGCCACCGCTACCGGCTGCTGCTGCTGCGCAAGTTGACCTGCTGGACTCTGGTGGTGCTGATCATCGGTCTCACGTTCGTGACCGAGCTGAGCACCTTCGCCACCTTCGCCGGCCTGCTGACGGCCGGGGTCGCAGTCGCGATGCAAAGCGTATTGGTGTCGATCGTCGGGTATTTCTTCCTGATCGGAAAGTACGGCCTGAGAGTCGGTGACCGGGTACAGATCGGGACCGTGAGCGGCGAGGTGATCGACATTGGACTGGTGCGCATGCACTTGATGGAGCTCAACCCGCAAGGACCGCTGGGAGCCACCGGACGGGTGGTGGCGTTCGCGAATTCGATCGTGTTCCAGTCCTCGAACGGACTGTTCCGGCAGATTCCGGGGGTCAATTTCAGCTGGCACGAGACCACGCTGCGGCTGCCGGACGGATGCAACTACGTTGCGGTGAAGGAGCAGCTGCTCACGGCCGTGACCGGTGTGGTCAAGGAATACCAGGACGAGCTGGCACGCCAGACCCGCCAGATCGAAAAGGCCACGGCCTCGAATTCGGTCGGCGCGCCGACGCCGCAGGTGCAGCTGCGCTTCTCGGCCGCGGCGGTGGAAGCTCTGATTCGATATCCGGTTCAGCCGCAGCACGAAGCCGAGATCGACGAGCGCGTCTCGAAGGAGCTGCTGCAGGTGCTCACCGACGTGCACGCTTCGGTGCGCCACGGCTGACACAGCCGACCTCGATGCTCGAGCAACGCCTGCACGCCGACTTCTCGCGTCGCGTGGTCATTCACACCGAGCAGCAGCCGTGGATTCCCTCGCCGCAAGCCGGGGTGCAGCGGCGGCCGCTGGATCGCATCGGCGGCGAAGTGGCTCGCGCCACCTCGATCGTACGCTTTGCGCCCGAGAGCGCCTTTCCGGCGCACCAGCACGGACTCGGCGAAGAGTTGCTGGTGCTCGAAGGCGTGTTCTCCGATGAACGCGGTGATTACCCGCGCGGCACCTACGTGCGCGATCCGCCCGGCAGTGGCCACTCGCCCCGCACGGACTTAGGCTGCATGCTGCTGGTCAAGCTACGTCAGATGGCTGTCAACGAGCGACAGCGCGTCGTGATCGATACGTCGAGCTCGGCCTGGCAGGCCGGGGACGTCGCCGGACACACGCGGCTGCAGCTGTATGCCGCTGAGGATGGCGGCGAGCGCGTGACCATGGAGCGGCTGGGCGCGCACACTGCGCTAAGCGCCGGCGACTGTCCGGGGGGAGAGGAGCTGCTGGTGCTCTCGGGTGAACTGGCCGATGAGCACGGCAGCTATGGCGCCTACACCTGGATACGCAATCCTGATGGCTATCGGCGCGGCCTGCGCTCGCAGGCGGGTGCCACGTACTGGGCCAAGCGCGGGCATCTGCGGCCCTAGGGCCGGGTACCGCTGCGGTCGGTTACAGCTTGCGATTGGTGCCGCTCACCCGCAGTCGCGGCATTTCGAGCGTGGTGCTCAGGAAATCGAACGCCTCGTCGGCCGGCATCGGCCGCGCCACCAGAAATCCCTGGATCGAATTGCAGTGTTCGGTGGCCAGGAACTGCCACTGCTCCTGGGTCTCGACGCCTTCGGCTACCACCTCGAGCCCAAGGGCGCGCCCGAGAGCGATCGTGGCCTTGCACAACGCGGCATCGTAAGGGTCGACCGCGCAGTCCTTCACCAGCGAGCGGTCGATCTTCAGGCAATCGACATTCAGCAGCTTGAGTCGCGACAGCGAGGAGTGGCCGGTACCGAAGTCGTCGATCGAAAGCGTGACGCCGTGCGACTTGAGCTGGGCTAGCTGACGCTCGGCAATCTCCGGCGATCGCATGGCCGCAGACTCGGTGATCTCAAGCTCCAGGAGCTTTGGCGGAATGCGCGCTTCTTGCAACAGCGCGATCACGCGCTCGCCGAAGTTGTCGCGTGCCAGCTGTACTGGCGAGAGGTTCACCGACAGGCGCAGCGGCTCACCGCCATTGCCGAGCCAGCGGCTCAGATCCGCGCACGCGGTCTCCAGTACCCATTGCCCGATCGCCTCGATCAAGCCGGTCTCTTCTGCGATCGGAATGAACACTCCCGGCGCAATCACGCCACGCTTCGGATGATTCCAGCGCACCAGGGTTTCAAATCCGATCGGCCGCCCGGTGATCGTGTCGACGCGCGGCTGGTAGTGCAGCACGAACTCGCGCCGCTCGAGCGCGCCGCGCAGGTCGACCTCGAGCGCCAGGCGGTCGGCGCTGCCGAGCATCGAGGCATCGAACAGACGGAACGAATCGCCGCCCTGGTATTTGGCCGCATACATCGCCACGTCGGCGTGCTGCAGCAGCGTCGAGCCATCGGTGCCGTCCTTGGGCGAGAGCGCAACGCCCACGCTGGCCGAGGTATAGATGACGCGTCCGGGCAGCGCGATATTGCCGCCGAGCTGGGCGAAGATCTTGGACACGATCGCTTCCGGTGAGGTGTCCTCCTTGATCTCGGTCACCACGATTACGAATTCGTCGCCGCCCAGTCGCGCCACGATGTCGGTGTCGCGTACGCTGCAGCGGATGCGGCGCGCGACCTCGGTCAGCAGCTTGTCGCCGACGTCGTGTCCGAGGGTGTCATTGACGTGCTTGAAGCGGTCCAGGTCGATCAACATTACCGCGCAGCGAGTGCGGGTCTCTATCGCCTGGGCCAGGATGCGGTCCAGTCGCGCCCGAAATCCCAGGCGGTTGGCCAGACCGGTCAGAGGATCGTGATAGGCCAGAAAGGAGATTTCGCGCTCCGAGCGGCGTAGCTCCTCACGCACGCGCACCTGTTCGGTGATATCGGCCTGGATGCAGATCCAGCCGCGCAGCTCGCCGTGGGCACCTAGCAGCGGCCGCGCATCGGTATCGAGCCACCACTCGCGGCCGTCCTTGCCCCGCACCAGGATCTCGAAGCGCACGCCCTGTCCGGCGGTAAGCGATTCGCGTACCCGCGCTACCGTGGCGGCATCGGTGCCCTCGAAGTACAGCAGCTTGCTGGTGGTCTGACCGATGGCCTCATCGGCGGTGTAGCCGGTGAGCCGCGTGAAGCTGTCGTTGACCCACACCAGGCGGCGCTCGGCGTCATTGATCGTCACCGAATAGCCGGTGGTGCGCGCCACCAGCCCGACCCACTCGGATTGCACCGGATCTTGCGGCTCGTCGGCGGCCGCGGGCGCATTGGCCTTGGCCGGCAGCAGCCACATCGTAAGCCAGGGCGCACAAAACAGCAGCGTGCACTCGACCCACTGCAGCGGCCCGGCTGCCAGCAGAGCTAAGGCCAGACCCGCGCTCGCCACCCAGCTGGCGGCGATGATCACGCGACGCGGTGTCAGCGAAACCTGGTGGCCGAAAACCATGGGCCAGCGTGTACAACCGACAGGGTTTTTTCCACGCAATGCGTGGCAGTTCGGCCAATTCGCTTCGCGCCTGGGCGGGCGCCTGAGTTGAAACTTGTACCGCCTCGTGCCCGTGACCGTGATCTGGCGCACACTATCTATGGAATAAGAGAGGGCCAGACTCGTGCTGCACGGCGGCAACGAGCCGAAGGACGATCAATAACGAAGGGAGCGGAAGCGTACATGAATATCAGGAAGCTGCAGCGCGGGCTGACCTATTGCGGCCGTGTTCAAGCGGTGCGTCAGACCTATCACGTGTTCGAAGCCTCGGGGGATTTTCTGGTGCTGTCGTTTGCTCGCTCCAAGGCGCGCCGGGGCTCCGGCTATTTCAATTTCGTGCAGCGTGCGGCGGTCGACTACGTGCGCACCCGGCTGGCGCGTCGACGCAGCGGCGTCACCGCCAAGGATGCGGTGCAGGTAGCGGCGCGCACTCGCCACGTACCGACCAGTCTTGCGGGATTGAACATTCTCTATGTGCTGGTCGGACTCGGCCAGGCACGAATCCTGCGCTCCGGCGCCAACCGGCAGCTGTTCTTCAAGTTGCTCAAGTCCCGGGGTGCGCGCGGCTAAAGGCCGCTCTTGGGTTCGAGGCCCATCAGCGTTTCCACCAGCATCGTGGTCGAGTGCGCAACCGGCGGATGCTGTGCACGCAGCCGGGCGATCAGCTGCGGTATCTGATCGGCCGCCACGGGCTTGCTGAACAGATAGCCCTGGACCTGATCGCAGCGCACCGTGCGCAGCCGCTGCAGTTGCTCTAAGGTTTCGACGCCCTCGGCCACCGTCGACATGCCGCAGGATCGCGCCAGCGCCACGATCGTCTCAACGATGGCCATGGCCTGTGGCGTGTCGGTGATGGCGCGGATGAAGGACTGGTCGATCTTCAGGGTGTCGATCGGCAGGTGCGCCAGGCGTCGCAGCGAAGAGTAGCCGGTGCCGAAGTCATCGATCGCGACGCGCATACCGATCTGGCGCAGCTGTTCGAGCTTGCGGGTCGAGGCCTCGACATCCTGCATCAGGCTGCTCTCGGTAATCTCGATGTCCAGTCCGGCGGCTTCCGTGGCCCAGGGCCGGGTCGCCGCGATGGTGCGTGCAACGAAATCGCGCCGCTTCAGCTGCACCGGAGAAACATTGACCGCCACGCGCATTGGCGGCAGCCCGCTGCGGACCCAGAGCTGACAGTCGAGCGCGGCCTGCTCCAGTACCCATTGGCCGACATCGGCGATCAGCCCGGTGCTTTCCAGCAACGGAATGAAGCGCACAGGTCCGACCAGACCGGCTGCCGGATCCTGCCAGCGGATCAGCGCCTCGAGTCCCTCGATCCGGCCGCTGGCCAGATTGACCTTCGGCTGGTAGTGCAGCACGAACTCGCGCCGATCCAGCGCGCCGGCAAGGCGCGATTCGAATGCGATCCGATCGCTGCCCAAAGCGCGATCCAGCAGGCCGTAGACGGCGTAGTGCTCGTCGCTCTCCTTGGCGTGGTTGAGCGCGGCCTCGGCGTTTTGCACCACCGTATCGGCACTTTGTCCGTCCATCGGAAAGCAGGCGACGCCGCAGCGGATCGAGGGGCGGATCTCGTGGCCCTCGATCAGGAACGGCTCAACGAAGAAATTGGCGACCTCGCCCTGCATCCAACGACCGGTGCCCTCCGCAACCTGATCGACATGAAAGGCGGCGGCGAAGGTGCCGCCGCCGAAGTGTGCGGCACTCTCCGAATCCGACAACTGCCGCTTCATACGGTCGGCGATCCTCTCCAGCAGCAGATCGCTGACGTGGCGTCCATAGGTGTCGTTGATCAAACCGAGCCGCTGTACGTCGAACACGATGATCGAAGTGGTCGACTGCGGTTCGGATTCGTTCTGAAATTTGCGTGCCAGGCGCTCGCAGAACAGGCTGCGCTTGGCCAGGCCGGTCGCGCCGTCGAAGTACGACAGGAACTTGACCGTGGTCTCTTTCTCGTAGTACTGCAACGCGAAACCAATGTTCGCCACCATCTCGCGCAGCGCACTGACTTCGGCGTCGTCGAAAAAGTCAGCTTCGTGGGAGCACAGTACGCACACGCCGATGCCGGTGCCGTCCACCAGCAATGGCAGCACGATCAGTGAACCGATGCCGCCGGCGTGCAGCCGCTGCAGTAGCTGCTTGGCCGCCGGATCGGTGTGTACGTCGTTGCAGATCATGGCATTGCCCGACTGAATAGCCTGCGAGGTCATGGTCTGGGTGCCGGCAGTGTCCTCCAGCGGAAACTGCAGGTCGGTCAGTGTCTCGGGGCGCATTCCGGCCGAGGCCGCCGGAATCATGGTCAAGCTTCCGGGCACTACCAGGTTGATCAGCGCCAACGGGTAGCCGCCGTGCTGGTGTGCGATGCGACACACCTCGGCCAGCAGCTCGGAACGGTCCGAGATGCGCACGATCGCCGAATTGATGGTGCTGAGCATGCGCGTAACGCGGCTCAGGCGCTGAATGCGAAGTTCCTGTTCGCGCCGCAGCGTCACATCGCGATCGGTTCCCCGATAGCCAAGCAGCTCGCCGCGAGCTCCGTAGATCACGGTGGCATTGCGCTCGAGCCAGCGGACCTGGCCGTCGCGGTGGCGCCAGCGCGCTACTGAGCCGCTGAGCTTTATCGGTCCGTGCACCGGGTCCGGCAGGGCCGGGGGATCGTCAGTGCCGTCGACGCGCAGCTGGTCATAGCGATGCTCGAGCAGCTCGTCGGGTTCGTAGCCGAGGATGGTTTGGACCGCCGGACTTGCGAACGTGAAGCGTCCGGCCGCATCGAGCTGCCAGATCCAGTCCTGCGAGGTGGCGACGATGTCGTGCAGCAGTTGCTCGGTGGCGCGCTGCTTGAGACGAGTTTCGGTCTCGCGCAGCGCCCGCTCGATCGCCGGCACCAGCCGCATCAGGTTGGTCTTGAGCACGTAGTCGGTCGCGCCGCGGCGCAGCGCATCGATGGCGCGCTCCTCGCCGATGGTTCCGGACACGAACACGAACGGGATGTCGGGCGCGACCTCCTGAGCCACCTTGAGAGCTCCCATGCCGGTGAACTGCGGCATGGAAAAATCCGACAGGATGATGTCGGGCGTGTGCTCGGCCAGCGCCCGGCGCAAATCCGGCTCGGTTTCGACCCGCCTGATCTCGCACTGCATGCCAGCTTTCTTCAACCAGCGCGCGACGATCTCGGCCTCGGCGACCGAGTCTTCGACCATCACCACGTGCAGCGTCTGTTGCATCGGAACCAAGGCGACGCCGGCGACGATGTCGCGGCGCGCCCATAATCGTCAGTGGGATACGCGAAAGCGATAGTCGCACTTCGGTGTGCGCGACCGCAGAACCGGCGCTGCAGGCTGTGAATTAGGTCCGCACTTCAGAGTGTCCTACATCGGATGAGCGTGTTTTAGCTGACAAGGTGGGCGCGATCAGGACAGTCCGGTGACCTTGCCGTCGTCAGTGATGTCGATCTTCGCCGCCGACGGCAGCTTCGGCAGACCCGGCATGGTCATGATGTCGCCGCAGATCATCACGATGAATTCGGCTCCGGCGGCCAACCGGACCTCGCGGATATTCACGACGTGCCCGGAGGGAGCGCCGAGCAGCGTCGGGTCGGTCGAGAACGAGTATTGGGTCTTGGCGACGCACACCGGGTAGTGGCCGTAGCCAGAATCCTGCAGACGCTGGATATGCGCCCGTACTTTCTGATCGGCACTGATGTCGGCCGCACCGTATATCTTGTTGGCGATGGTCTTCATCTTGTCCCAGAGCGACAGCGACTCCTCGTACACGAAGGTCATGCTCGACTGCTTCTGCTTGTCGACCATATCGACCACGGTCTGCGCCAACTCGGTGGCGCCTGCCGAGCCGTCGGCCCAGTGCCGCGCCAGCACCACCGGTGCGCCGTGCGCTGCCATCTTCGACTTCAGCAGCGCAATCTCGGCATCGGTGTCGAAACTGAAGTGATTGATCGCCACCACGCACGGCAGCCCGTAGTGATTGCGCACGTTGGCGACGTGGCGCTCAAGGTTGGCGACACCCTTCTCGAGCACCTGCAGGTTTTCTTTGTTGACATCGCGCAGGTGGCTGCCGCCGTGGTACTTCAGGGCGCGCAGCGTGGCGACGATGACGGCCGCCGACGGCCTCAAGCCGGACTTGCGGCACTTGATGTCGATGAACTTCTCGGCACCCAGGTCGGCGCCGAAACCGGCCTCGGTGACCACATAGTCGGCGAGCTTGAGCGCGCTGCTCGTCGCAAGTACCGAATTGCAGCCGTGCGCAATGTTGGCGAACGGACCGCCGTGCAAAAGGGCGGGATTGTTCTCCAGCGTCTGTACCAGGTTGGGCTTGATCGCGTCCTTGAGCAGTACCGTCATGGCGCCGTGCGCCTGCAGGTCGCGCGCCAGCACCGGCTTGAAGTGATGGGTATAGCCCACGACGATGTTGCCGAGCCGGTTCTTCAGATCGGCGATGCCGGTGGACAGGCACAGGATCGCCATGACCTCGGAGGCGACCACGATCGAGAAGCCGTCCTGGCGCGGAAAGCCATTGCTCGGACCGCCCAGCGCCACGGTGATGTCGCGCAGCGCCCGATCGTTCATGTCCATGACGCGCTGCCAAGTGATCCGGCGCACGTCGATTCCGAGCTCGTTGCCGTGGTGAATGTGATTGTCGAGCAGCGCCGCGAGCAGGTTATTGGCAAGGCCGATGGCGTTGAAGTCGCCGGTGAAGTGCAGGTTGATGTCTTCCATCGGCACGACCTGGGCATAACCGCCGCCGGTCGCGCCGCCTTTCATGCCGAACACCGGGCCCAGGCTCGGCTCGCGCAGGCAGATCAGGGTCTTTTTGCCGATGCGGTTGAGCGCATCGCCCAGGCCGATGGTGGTGGTGGTCTTGCCTTCGCCCGCCGGCGTCGGGCTGATCGCCGTGACCAGCACCAGCTTGCCGTCCGGGCGCGACTTCAAGCTGTCGATGAAATCGAACCCGATCTTGGCTTTGTAGCGCCCGTAGTTTTCCAGGCTGGAGAGCGGAATGCCGAGCCGTTCGGCGCACTCGGTGATCGGCCGGATTTTCGCTTGCTGCGCAATTTCAATGTCCGAAAGCACGTACCGTTCTCCTAACGCAGCCGTTGCACAATCCACCACATGTGATTTTCCGGATCGAGCGCGCCGTAGCTGCGATCGGTCCAGTAGTCCTCGCCATGGTCGTGGGTCGCCGGCTCCTCCACGATGCGTGCCCCCTGGGCACGCGCATGCTCGCAGTG
>DASXYW010000018.1:0-2979 GCA_036502265.1 Steroidobacteraceae bacterium
GTGTCGGCAGTTTCGATGACGGCATCGGTCATCGGCGCGGCGCCAGCCGGTGCGCCGGTCGCGCGCAGTTGCAGGTCTGCCACGTCGATCTGATCAGAGGCGGACAGCGCGACTGCGCGCTCGAGGATGTTTTCGAGTTCGCGAACGTTGCCGGGAAAGGGATAGTTCTGCAGAGCCGCCTGTGCGGCGCCGCTGATATGCGGTGTGGCGACCCCTGTGCGAACGGCCAGGCGTCCCAGCATCCCGGCGGCCAGCTCGCCGATGTCGCTGGCGTGCTCGCGCAGCGCCGGTACCCGTATCTCGATGACATTGATGCGGTAATAGAGGTCTTCGCGGAAGCGTCCCTGGCTCACCAGCTGGGCGAGCGACTTGTGGGTCGCAGACAGTATCCGCACATCGGTCGGCAACTCGCGCTGCTCGCCGACGGGACGCACGGTCTTTTCCTGGATGACGCGCAGCAGCTTCACCTGCATGTGCAGCGGCAGGTCAGCCACCTCGTCCAGGAAGAGAGTGCCTCCCTCGGCGGTTTGTATCAGTCCCTTCTTGTCGGCCACGGCACCGGTGAAGCTGCCGCGCTTGTGACCGAACAGCTCGCTTTCCATCAGCTCCGAGGGAATGGCGCCGCAGTTCACGGGCACGAACGGGGCGTCGGCCCGTGCGCCGCTGTCGTGGATCAGGCGTGCAACCAGTTCCTTGCCGGTACCGGATTCGCCGCCGATGTGCACCGGTGCCTGGCTCCGCGCCACGCGCGCGATCATCTCGCGCAGCGTAACGATCGATGGCGAATGTCCAATCAGGCGATTCAGTCCCGCCGACAGCGCCGACAGCGCCGGCTGCCCGGGGCGATCGCCGCTGTCGGACCCGGGGGCGCGCAGTTTTCCCGCCAGCCGAATCGCCGTAACCACGAGCTTGCGCAGTACGCCCAGATCGAGAGGTTTGGATACGAAATCGAAGGCGCCGAGTTTCAGAGCCCGCACGGCTGACTCGACGTTGCCGTGCGCCGTGATGACCGCGACCGGCAGCTGCGGCAAATGACTCTGGATATGGGCCACCAGGTCCAGACCGTCGCCATCGGGCAGGCGCATGTCGGTCAGACACAGGTCGAACCTCTGCGTGCCGAGCAGGGCGCGTGCGCCCGCGAGATCGCTGGCCGCTACAGTGGCCAGGTTCATCCGATCGAGCGTAAGCGAGATCAGCTCGATCAGGTCGGGCTCGTCGTCGACGATCAGTACCAGGGGCTTCTGCGACATGGTTCAGGAATATAAATCGTTCCAGCGGGTCGGGTCCGAGAACACGATCCGGAAAATGCTGCCGCCACCCTCGCGCGGCTCGTAGAGCAGAGTTGCCCGGTTGGCTGCCGCGAGTTCGCGCGCGAGAAACAGGCCGAGCCCGGTGCCGCGCTGCGCGCTGGTGAAAAACGGCTCGAAGATGCGTTCAGCATCCGTGGCCGCGATGCCGTTGCCACGGTCGGCAACCTGCAGGTACGGGCGCCCGACGCCACCGAGTCGGCCGAAGCGCAGTTCGATGGCGCTGCCCGCAGCCGGCAGTGCGTGGATCATGGCGTTCTGGCAGAGATTCCATGCGATCTGGTGCAGCTGGCTGCCATCGATGCGCACTTGCACGTCTTCCGAGCTGCGATCGATGATCAGCCGGCTTGTCTCGAGCTGCGTCGTGGCGCAGAACTCGTCTTGGAATCGCTCCACCCAGCGAGCCAGGCCCAGCTCTTCGGGTCGTGGCGCTTCGCGCCGCGACAGCTGCAGTACATTGTCGATGATGCCGCTGATGCGGCTCGAGTTGGCCTGCATGATTTGCGTCAGTCGCCGATCCTGGTCACTGAGGCCCGGCGCCTCCGCCAGCAGCTGCGCAGCGTGACTCATCGCACCGACCGGGTTGCGAATCTCGTGCGCAATGCTGGCGGACAGCCGGCCCAGTGCGGCAAGCTTGGTCTGTTGCACCTTGGCCGCGAGCTCGCCGATGTCCTCGAGAAACACGATCACGGGGGAAGGGTGCGAATCGCCGAGGGGCGCGAAATGTGGTCGGATGACGCGCGCTCCGTCGGCTGCGAGCAGCGTCTGCACCTCGCGCGGAGCGTCGCTGAAGTCGTTACCGCGCCAAGTCGACAGCAGATAGAGCAATCGCGGGCTGACTTCGCCGAGCAGTGCTCCAGGCACCGCGGCGGCCTCGCCGAGCACCTGCGCGGCCGATTCGTTGATGAGTCGGATGCAGTCGTCCGTATCGACGACCAGGATGCTCTCGCGCAGATGCTGGACGATGTATTGCGAAACCTGCGCCAGGTTGGCCAGATCGAGCACGGCCCTGCGCACCATGGCTTCGCTCTCGGTCAGGCGCGCCGAGACCGGCCAGGCCATGAGGGCGACCAGGAACACGACCGCCCCCTGCATTCCAGCCAGCGGGTAGTCATTTGCGGAGGCATTGTCGAGCTCGACGGCGAAAATCTGCTGCACCAGGATCGCCAGCGCGGCCACGGCGGCATTGGCGAAGGCGGCGCGACCTTCGCCGAGCAATGCCATGGCGCCGACCGGGATCACCAGCAGGATGCCCAGGCCGCTGCCCGCCCCGCCGCTGCAATAAAGCAGCACTGACACGGCTATGGAATCGAGCAGGGTGTTGGCGAGTACCAGTACCCGGCGACTGGGCCAATGGCCTCGACCGGCAAAGGCGTAGAGCCCGCCGAGGATCCAGTAAACGATGCAGACCAGTTGGAAGAGTTGGGCGTTGCTTCCGCCCACCGTCGGCGTGGGACGCGTAAAGATATAAACGGTGAACAGGACCGGCGGCAGCAGCAATCGGTACAGATTGGCGAGTGCGACGACGCGCCAGGCCAGGTCCAGCGAGGCCGAGTCGGCAGAGGCGCCGGTCGTGGGCTTGGGTGGACGGATCAGGGGCGCCGCGGCGGAAGCGGATACGAGCGTCGGAGCGTCGGCTGTGCTCATGAAGAGTCGTTAATCTGGTGTTGAA
>DASXYW010000019.1:0-2968 GCA_036502265.1 Steroidobacteraceae bacterium
CAACCAGTACGACCTGGTGGGCCGCTATTTCATGGATCATCCGTTCCTGCCGCATGCGGCGATCATTCACGGCCCGGTCGACAGCCCGCTGATGCGCTTCTACGCCCAGCACGCCGTGCGCGGCCGCACCATTGAGGGCTATTTCGCCCCCAGCGACGATGTGCGGCGCCGCGAAGGACTGATGCCGTTCGCAATCGGCGTGCGGCCCTCGGGCGGCCCGACCGATGCCGGCGTCGGCAACATGAAGCTGCCGCAATCGCTGCGCGCCATGATGTCGGACGAGTTCGCCAATCGCCTGACCTATTATCTGCCACGCTGGATCGACCGCCTGGAGAGTCCGGCGACCTGGGTGTACGACCGCCTATGGCGCGAGCCGCCGGGCAAATATTCCACCGTGATCTCGTGCGGCCCGCCGCCCGATCCGCAAAGCCGGGTGACACTGATCAGCAGCCTGGATGCGCTCGGCATGCGCCAGACCCGACTCGACTGGCGCCTGCCGTCCGATTTCGAGCGCCAGGTTCAGCGCGCGCACGAACTGCTGGCGCAGGAGCTGGGACGCACCGGTTTCGGCCGCGTGCAGTTCGAGTCGAGCGCCGCCACCGGCTATGACCCGATGAAGGACCTGGGCGAGGGACATCACCACATGGGCACAACCCGCATGCATGCCGACCCGCGCCAGGGCGTGGTCGATGCCGACTGCCGCCTGCACGGAGTCGGTAATCTTTTCATCGCCGGCAGCTCGGTGTTTACCGACTACGCCTGCGATGATCCGACCATGACGATCGTGGCGCTGGCGCTGCGATTGTCCGACCATCTCAAATCCACGCTGACCTGATAGCACCGCCATGCCCTATTCCCGACGCCGGATGGTGATCTACCTGAGCTGCGCGGCCGGCCTGCCGCTGCTGGCGCGCGCGCCCTTCGAGGACCGGGCCCAGACGCTGCGCGCGCTGGTGGTGGACCACCGGCGCGCTCGACACCTGGGACAACGGTATGTCGCACAGGTCCCGGTCGAGCGCGATGCGGTAGTGCTGGCGCGCCTGATCGACGCCGCGCTGATGGACGACCACGCCGCCACCGTCGACGATCGAGCCGCGCTGGCGGACGCCCTCGACGCACGGATACGCGCCGAGTTTGGCGCCGGCCAGATTGTGCGCGTCGACGGCTGGGTTCTAGCCCGCACGGAGGCCAGGCTGTGCGCACTGTGCGTGTGATCAAGGAAGCGTTGCTCGACCTGATCATCTCGGCGCTAACCGCGCTGCTGCTGTTCTATTCCCTGCAGGAGTTGATCCGGGCGCCCGGGGTCAAGACCGCCATGCTCGGCGGCCTGCTGCCAGTGACCACGATCAAGTGGCCCTGGGCGGTCGTCATCGCGCTGGTGCTGCTGGTGTTGTGGCTGCGGGTGCGGGCGCTCGGTGCCGGCCGCGGTGTCCGCGCCGGAGCCATCCGCTGGCTGGTGAGACTTGGTCTGTGGTGGAGCCTGGCGGCGCTGCTGGTGTTCGCCGGCGCCGCCATCGACGGCGCTTTCCACCGCCACCTGTCGGATCTCAATTGGAGCTTTGCCTGTGGCTATCTGGGCATCGATCTGGCGATCCTGCTGGGCTGCGCCTACGCCCGGCAGAGTCTGATGCGGGCCCAGCGCCATTCCAGCTGATGTGGCGCGCCGTCATGGGTGCGTCCGTCACAAACCGGCAACCGCTTGCAGCGGAAACCGGGGCCGCGTGAAGCCGTCCACAGTCATGCAATACGGATTCTGTCGCCACCTCGTAGCTGAAGTAAGATAGCTGGGTACTCGACCCCCTGTGCCCGGTGATCTGATGAGGGCAAAAGTGTTCGTAAAACAATGTTCCAGCATCCTTGTGATGCTGCTACTGGCGTGTGCGTGGCCGGCCATGTTGGTGTGGGGCGCCCAGCAACCGGCACCGCCACCCGCACCGCTGCCGGTACCCGCCGCACCGGGGCTGCCGGCGGCCAATCCGATCGGGCCGCTCACGCCGATTGGGCCCGGAGACTCGGTGACCCTGCACGTGTTCGGGCAACCGGACATGGACAGCGTGCTTGGTATCGCCGACGACGGCACCATCCGCGTGCCGCTGGCCGGTGCGGTTCAGGTGGCCGGCCTGTCGCCGGATGCCGCGGCGCGCCGCGTGGAGAGCGCGTTCAAGAACGGCGGCTTTTTCGTCGATCCACACGTCACGCTGACCGTGACGCAGTCGCTGAGTCAGCGCGTGTCGGTGCTCGGTGAAGTCAAGACGCCGGGGCGCTACCCCATCGACGCCAAGACCTCGATCATCGATCTGCTGGCACAGGCCGGCGGCGAGACTGAATTTGCCTCGGACACCGTGTACGTGCTGCGTCCAGACGCCAGTGGCGCGGTGAAGCGCTTTCCGGTGAACCTGAAGCGCCTGGTCGGTCCGGGCGCATCGGCGCCGGCGCCCGCGCAGGCGCTGCGTGCCGGCGACTCGGTGTTCGTGCCGCGGGCCGAACAGTTCTTCATCCTCGGCGAGGTGCAGAAGCCGGGCATGTATAAGCTCGAGCCCGACCTGACCGTGCTGCAGGCCATCTCCCTCGCCGGCGGCGTGACCGCCAAGGGCAGCGACCGGCGCTTTGAGATCAAGCGCGCCGGCAAGAACGGCGAGCAGGAGGTGGTCAAGCCCAAGCCGAACGACCTGGTGCAGCCGGATGACGTAATCCGCGTCAAGGAGAGCATCTTTTGAGAATGCAGCGCAATCTGCCGGTCATGGCCGGCCACAGTCCGCCGCCGCCCCCGGTCGCGATGATACCGACGCAGTACGCCCAGAGCTCGCTGTCGTTGTCGCAGCTGCTGGCGATTCTGCGCGCGCACCGTGGCCACGCGATCACGATTGCGGTCGTGTTCCTGACGCTCACGGTTGCGGTGGTCAAGCTGCTGCCCAAGAGCTACACGGCACAGGCCACCGTGATGGTCAACTTCGAATCCAATGACGGC
>DASXYW010000020.1:0-31509 GCA_036502265.1 Steroidobacteraceae bacterium
GGCTCGGTCGAGGTGATGATCGAGGACGAGGAAGGCAACGAGATGGTGCTGGCCTATCTGAACAAGGGCCAGTTTTTTGGCGAGATGGGCTTGTTCTACGAACAGCCGACCCGCAGCGCCTGGGTGCGCACCCGCAATGCCTGTGAGCTCGCAGAGATGACCTACCCGCGCTTTCGGCAGGTAGCCACCGAAAGCCCCGGCCTGATCTTCGAGCTGGCGACCCAGCTCGCCACGCGCCTGGATCGCACCAATCGCAAGCTGGGCGACCTGGCGTTCGTGGATGTCACCGGCCGCGTGGCCCATGCGATCACCGGTCTGTGCGACGAGCCCGACGCGATGACCCATCCGGAAGGCATGCAGATCAAGGTCTCGCGCCAGGAACTGTCGCGCCTGGTGGGTTGCTCGCGCGAGATGGCCGGCCGCGTGCTCAAAGTGCTGGAAGATCAGGGCCTGCTGCGCGCCACCGGCAAGACCATCGTGGTATTCAATGCCCGACCCAAGATGAAGACCCGGCCGGTGATCGTTCCCGCCAAACCCTCGAAGGACAAACCGGTGGCTGCGGCACCGAAGCCGGCGTTTGGTGCGGATGACGACGACGATGAGGACGAAGACGAGTCCTGATCGGCGTTATTTTCCGCGCCAAGGGGCCGGATCGATTGCCGCTCGCATCCCGGCGATGGTCACTCGGTAGTCCTGGCTGCCGAAGATCGCCGACCCGGCCACGAACGTATCGGCTCCTGCCTGCGCCGCGTTGGCGATGTTCTCCAGCTTGATGCCGCCGTCGACCTCCACGCGGATGGGACGGCCCAGCGCATCCACCCGCCGGCGTACCTCGACGATCTTGGGCAGCACCTCGTCGATGAACTGCTGGCCGCCAAACCCCGGATTGACCGACATCAGCAGCACCAAGTCGAGCTTGTCCAGGGTGTAGTCGAGCCAGTCGAGCGGGGTGGCCGGATTGAACACCAGTCCGGGCTTGCATCCATGCTCCCGGATAAGGTGAATAGTCCGGTCGACATGTTCGCTGGCCTCGGGATGGAAGCTGATGTAACTCGCCCCGGCCGCGGCAAAGTCCGGCACGATGCGATCCACCGGCCGCACCATCAGGTGCACATCGATCGGCACGGCAACCCCGCGCCGATGCAGCGCCGCGCACACCACCGGCCCGACGGTAAGGTTCGGCACGTAATGATTGTCCATCACATCGAAATGGATCAGGTCGGCGCCCGCGGCGATCACCGCGTCGACCTCTTCGCCCAGACGCGAGAAATCCGCTGACAGAATCGACGGCGCAATCCAGTGCCTGCCCATGCCGCTAGTCTAGCAGCGCACCACTAGCGCATGCCGCGCCGCTGCCGGATCAGCTCGTAGGCCGCCTGGATCTGCTGCGTACGCTCCTTGGCGCGCTCGAGCATCGAAGGCGGCAGGCCGTTGGCCTGTAACTTGTCGGGATGATGGCGGCTCATCTGCCGCCGATAGGCCTTCACCACCTCCTCATCGCTCATCTGCGGGGCGGCCTCGAGCAGGCTGTAGGCCTGCGCCATGCGCTCCTCGCTTGCTGCCGCGGTGCTCGCTCCCGCGCCGCCGCCGTAGCCGGCGCCGGCGCCGCCCATCGTGGCACCCTGGCGGAAGCGCAGCAGGCTTTCGAGTCGCGCGAAGTCGTTGGCCGACAGCCCCAGCAACAGTGCGACCCGCTGCAGGCGCGCGCGTGGCAGGGCAGACAGCCCGCCGCCAGCGAGCGAAGCCTGCAGCTGTATCTCGACGAAGAATTGCGCCAGGTATGGATAGCCAGCAATCGCCGCGCGCAGTCGCGCCAGGGCGCCATCCAGATCGAATTGCGGTTGCTTGCCGTCGGTGAAGTAGCCGATCGCCGCCTGGATCTGCGCCGGCTGCAGATGCAGCGCGTGCATCACGGCGCGCGCCGAGGCGATTTCCTGTTCGCTCACGCGGCCGTCGGCCTTGGCGATATGCCCCATCACACGAAATGTGGTGGGGAAGAACAGCTCGTTGACCAGGCGTGGATCCGGTCCTGCGAATATCGAGCCGCTGATCCGACCGCTGTCGAACTGGTGGCCGATGAACGCGCCGAGTATGGCGCCCAGCGGTCCCATCGCCAGCACCCCGAGCGTTGCACCGATGATCTTGCCGGCCCAGTTCGCCAATGCTTGACCCCGCTGTTGCGCGGGCGGCAAGATGCGCGCCCTTTTCACGCCTAGCGATATGGTAGCAAGCCTTGGCCACGATCCCCGGCGCGATACCTGACGTGGCAGTGTACGAAACCGATCTCGCCGGCCTGACGCGGCTGCATCGCGGCAAGGTGCGTGATCTGTACGCGCTCGACGGTGAGCGCATGCTGATCGTGGCAACCGATCGACTGTCGGCCTTCGATGTGGTGCTGCCCGATCCGATACCGGGCAAGGGCCGCGTCCTGAACGAGATTTCGCTGTTCTGGTTCGCGCGCACCGCCCATATCGTGCCCAATCATCTGACCGGGCTGCCGATCAGTGCCGTGGTGGCCGACGCCGGCCAGCGCCGCCTGCTCGAGGGGCGCGCCGTGATCGTCAATCGACTACAGGCGCTGCCGATCGAAGCGGTGGCGCGCGGCTATCTGATCGGCTCGGGCTGGAACGACTACCGCAACAGCGGCGCCATCTGCGGCATCGCCCTGCCACCCGGCCTGAAGCAGGCGCAGGGGCTGCCCGAGCCGATCTTCACGCCGGCAACCAAGGCCCCGTCCGGACAGCACGATGAGAACATTTCGTTCGAACGAACCGCCGCATTGATCGGCCCATCGCTGGCAGCTGAAGTGCGTGACACCGCGCTGGCGCTGTATCGCTTCGCCGCCGAGTACGCGCGAGCGCGCGGCATCATCATCGCTGATACCAAGTTTGAATTCGGTGTCGACCAGCGTGGCCGTCTGACGCTGATCGATGAAGTGCTGACGCCCGATTCGTCGCGCTTCTGGCCGGCCGATACCTGGCGGATCGGATCGAGCCCGCCCTCATTCGACAAGCAGTACGTGCGCGATTACCTCGAGACGCTCGACTGGAACAAGCGAGCGCCGGGTCCACGTCTGCCTGCCGAGGTGATCGCACGCACCGCCGACAAATATCGCGAGGCGCTGCGCCGGCTCACCGCCGCGTGAACGCCATGACGGCGATCCCGCCCCGGCGCGCCCGCCTGGCGGATCTGCGGATCCGGCTGCAGCGCCTGCCCGATGACTGGCTGTTCGGTACCGGCGCTGAGCAGCCCGGCATCGCCGGACTGCTTCGGCGACTGGCGCGCTATCCGTACGCGCTGCTGCGCGACCTGGCCGGCGGCAAGCTCAACCTGCATGCCATGGGGCTGGTGTACGCAAGCCTGCTGGCGGTGATTCCGCTGCTGGCGTTCAGCTTTGGCATCCTGCGCGGCTTTCACGCTCAGGGCGTGCTCGAACCGCTGGTGCGCGATTTCTTCGCGCCGATGGGCGATGCGGCCGACGCGCTGACCGCGCGCGTCATGGACTTTGCCAGCAAGGTGCGCGGCGGGCTAGTCGGCTCGGTGGGTCTGGCGCTGCTGATCTGGACGTTGATCAGCGCCATGCGCAAGATCGAGGACGGCTTCAATTTTGTCTGGCATGTGGATCAACCGCGCAATCTGGCGCGCCGCATGGCCGAGTATGTGGCGTTGCTGATCATCGGTCCGATCCTGCTGGCGGCCGTAATCGGATTGTCGCGGTTGGCGGCCGAGAGCCAACCGGTCCGGGTGCTGTCCGGGCTGCCGCTGATGGTGCGCTTCATGGCGCTGACGCTGAGTCTGGCGCCGTACGTGATCGCCTCGGGCTTGCTGACCTTGGTCTACATCGTGGTGCCCAACACGCGCGTGCGCCTGGGACCGGCGCTCGCCGGCGGCATCACCGCCGGCATCCTGTGGGCCGCGATCGGCCGATTCTTCACGCTGTTCGTGTTGTATTCCTCGCGGCTGACGGCGGTGTACGCCGGCTTCGCGATCATCATCGCGACCCTGGTCTGGACCTATTTCAGCTGGATCATCCTGCTGCTGGGAGCGCAGGTCTCCTTTTACGCGCAGAACCCCGGCTACCTGCGCGTCGGATTGATCGAGCCGCGCCTGTCCTGCGTCGATCTCGAACAGCTGGCCCTGGGCATCATGTATCTGGTAGCGGAGCGCTACCGCAGCGGCGCAGAGCGTCTGGCGATCACCGACCTGGCCGCGCGTCTGGGCTATCCCGGGGTCGCGGTGGCACGCATGTGCGCCACGCTCGAGGCCGCCGGCTACCTGGCATCGACCGCGGATGAATGCCTGCTGCCGGGCCGCGACCCGGCACAGATTCCGGTGGCGGCCATCCTGCAGGTGGCGCGCGCTCATAGCAGCGGTCTGATCAGTACCGCCACGGCCACTCCGGCCGCGGTGCTGCGCCTGTGCAGCGAGTTGGAAGGGGCGTGGCTGCAGCGCTGCGCGGCCTTGAGCCTGAGCGAGCTGCTTGACCGCCAGCCCGCCGCACGCGGCTGAGCGCGCCGGATTATTCCCCGGCGATGGTCATGGCCTCGATCAGCACTGATCCGGTGCGGATCGCGCCCTGCTCGTCCACATCGGTGCCGACCGCCACGATGGTGCGCAGCATGTCGCGCAAGTTGCCCGCGATTGTGACCTCGTGTACCGGAAAGGCGACGGCCCCGTTCTCGACCCAGAAGCCGCTGGCACCGCGCGAATAGTCGCCAGTGACGGCGTTGACGCCCTGCCCCATCAGCTCGGTGACGAAGAACCCGGTGCCCATGCGCCCAAGCAGCTGCTCGAAGCTGCCGTGCTCGCTGGATTTCACCAGCAGATTGTGAATGCCGCCGGCATTGCCGGTGGTCTTGAGACCGAGCTTGCGTGCCGAATAGCTGCCGAGCACATAGCCCTGCAACACTCCTGCGCTCACCAGAGCGCGATCCCGGGTCGCGACCCCTTCGGCATCGAACGGGCTGCTGGCCAGACCCTGCGGCAAATGCGGCCGCTCGACGATATCCAGATGACTCGGAAACACGGTCTGGCCGGCCGCATTGAGCAGGAACGATGAGCGCCGATATTGGCTGGTGCCGCTGATCGCCCCCACGAAATGGCCGAACACCCCGCGCGCCAGATCCGGCGCATACAACACCGGCGCGCGGCGGGTACTCAGCCGCCGTGCCCCGAGCCGCCGCAGCGCGCGCTCGGCGGCTCGCCGGCCGATCGCCTCAGCGGGCTCGAGCGCTTCCGGGTTGCGGGCCACCGTGAACCAGTAATCGCGCTGCATATCCTGGCGCTCCTGGGCCACCAGTGCGCAGCTGAGCGAGTGGCTGGTACTGGGAAATCCAGCCAGAAAGCCATGACTGTTGCCGTGCACGCGCACCCCGCTGTGCGTGGTCACGGTCGCGCCCTCGGAATTTTTCAGCTTCGAGTCGCAAGCCAGTCCGGCGGCTTCGCACTCGCGCGCCAGTTGCACGGCCTGCTCCGGCTCGATGTCCCAGTGGTGATACAGATCCAGGTCGGGTACATCGCGCGCCAGGGTGTCCGGATCGGCCAGTCCGGCGCACTCGTCGCTGGCGGTATGGCGTGCTATCGCCGAGGCCTTCTCCACCGTCTCGCGGACCGCAGCCGGGCGCAGATCCGCGGTACTGGCCGAGCCCTTGGCCTTGCCGAAATACACCGTCACAGCCAAGCCGCGATCGCGGTGGTACTCGATGGTGTCCACCTCGCCCAATCGCACCGTGGCCGTGAGGCCACGCTGCAGACTCACGTCCGCCTCGGCCTGGCTGGCGCCGGTGCTCTGCGCCTCGCCCAATGCGGCGGCCACGAGCTGCTTGAGCTCGTCGATCCGGGAGGCGTCGACCGCTTGCGACATCGGCATTGTCCTCGAGCTGCGGGCGTGCGCATCGCGAAGCGCTGCGCCGGCCGCTGTGCCATGATTTCCGAGAAAGATTGTAACAGCGCACCGGCGCGCATCGACGGCAGCGAGAATTTCTTGCGCACTAGAACAAGGTCCTCCGGGCCGCCCGAACCTGAAGCAACTGACACCGAGCCGCAATGGCTCAGCCGATCTGCGCGCAAGCGCCAGGCCGAAGCGCTGCAACGGCTTGGCGTGGAACTCAGCCGCCTTACGGCCGCGCAGTTGCTGCAGCTGCCGATGCCGCAGGAACTACACTCAGCCCTGCTGGAAGCCCAACGGCTGCGCAGCCGCGCCGCCCTGGCCCGCCAACGCCAGTACATTGGCCGGCTGATGCGCACGGTCGATGCCGAACCGCTGGAGCGCGCGCTCGCGGCGTTCCGCCGCAGCGGTGGTGCTAAGATGCCTCGATGAAGGCCCTGGTCGGCATCATCATGGGGTCGTCTTCCGACTGGGAGACGATGAGCGCGGCCGCCGAAACGCTCACCAGGCTGTCGATCGCTTTCGAGACCCGCGTGGTGTCCGCGCACCGCACCCCCGACCTGCTGTTCGACTATGCCTCGAGTGCGGCCGCACGCGGCCTCGAGGTGCTGATCGCGGGCGCCGGCGGCGCCGCCCATCTGCCCGGCATGACGGCCGCCAAGACCGCCTTGCCAGTGCTGGGTGTGCCGATTCAGTCGCGCGCGCTCAATGGGCTGGATTCGTTGCTGTCGATCGTGCAAATGCCGGCCGGTGTACCGGTGGCCACCTTCGCCATCGGCAATGCCGGTGCCACCAATGCGGCGTTGTTCGCCGCCACCATCCTGGCAGCGCGCCATGGCGAGATTGCGCGGGCGCTGCAGGATCAGCGCGAGTCGCAGACGGCCGCCGTGCTGGCCAAACCCGACCCGCGAACCTCATAACCTTAGGGCAATAGCGACCCCCATGACCATCGGCATCGTGGGCGCCGGCCAGCTCGGTCAGATGCTCGCGCTCGCTGGCTACCCGCTGGGACTCGATTTTCTGTTCTTCGATCGCAGCGCCGACACGCCCGCCGGCCGCATCGCACCGCTGCTGGCCGGTGAGTTTCACGATCAGACACTGCTGGCCGAGCTGGCCCGGCGCTGCGATGTGATCAGCTTCGATTGGGAGAACATCAGCGTCGAGGCGTTGCGCGCGGCCGCCCGCGGCACCCGCATCGCGCCGCCGCTTCGGGCTCTGAGCGTGGCGCAAGACCGGCTGGCGGAGAAGCGCTGCTTTCAGCGACTGGGAATCGCGACCACCCGCTTCGCGCCGGTGGATACGCGCGCGGCACTGGTGCGGGCCGTGCATCGGGTTGGCCTGCCCGGCGTTCTCAAGACTCGTCGTTTTGGCTATGACGGCAAGGGACAGTTCGTGCTGCGCGCCGCCGCCGACATCGATCCGGCCTGGGACGCCCTGGGGAGCGCACCGCTGCTGTACGAGCAATTCGTGCCGTTCGACTATGAAATTTCGATCATCGGCGTGCGCAGCCGCGCCGGTGCGATCGCGGTGTATCCGCTCAACCGCAACTATCACGTCGACGGCATCCTGCGACTGACGCTGGCGCCGTGGCACGCACCGCGCCTCGCAGTGATTGCGCGGCGTGCCTTGAAACGGCTGCTGGAGTCGTTCGGCTACGTCGGCGTGCTGGCCATCGAGTTCTTCGCCCACCGTGGCCGTCTGATCGCCAACGAAATGGCCCCGCGGGTACACAACTCCGGGCACTGGACCATCGAGGGCGCGATCACGAGTCAGTTTGAAAATCACCTGCGGGCGATCGCCGGTCTGCCGCTGGGCGCGAGCGCGCCGCTCGGCCACGCGGCCATGATCAATCTCATCGGTACGATGCCCGAAGCCCGTCGCATGCTGTTGCAGCCTGGGCTGCATTGGCACGACTATCGCAAGGAACCACGTCACGGTCGAAAACTCGGTCATTGCACCATTGTTGAATCGACCGCTGCGCGTCGTAACGCACGCATAAAACAGCTGCTGCCGCAGCTGTATCCGCTGCTGTCACTCAGGCCGTAGTATCATTTCTCGGCTATGAATCTGGAGCTTTTCAAACTCAGGGAGCTGCCCTTCCGGCTCACGCCGGATCCGCAGTTTCTGTATCTGAGCAAGGCGCACGCGCGCGCCAAAGCCTACATGGAATCGACCGTGTGGTTCACCGATGGCTTCGTCGTGATTACCGGCGAGGTCGGCTGCGGCAAGACCACGCTGATCGAGACCTTCCTGCAGGAATTGCAGAACGACGTGGTGGTGGCGCAGATCAACCAGACGCAGGTTTCATCGCTCGAGTTCCTGCAGTCGGTGCTGGCGCAGTTCGGCTTCAAACCATTCCGCATGAAGAAGGCCGAATTGCTGGTCACGCTCGACGACTACCTGGTCGAGCAATACAACGCCAACCGCAAGGTGGTGCTGGTGATCGATGAGGCGCAGAACCTGACGCAAACCGTGCTGGAAGAGGTGCGACTGCTGTCGGGCATCGAGACTCCCAAAGAGAAGGTGCTGCGCATCATCCTCGCCGGGCAGCCCGAGCTGAATGACAAGCTCGATGCCCCGGAACTCGAGCAGCTGGCGCAGCGTATCCGGTTGCGCTTTCATTTGCCGGCGCTCACCAATCTCGAAATGCGCTCCTACATCCTGCACCGGCTGGAGGTCGCCGGCTCGCACGGTCGCGAGATCTTTTCGAACGATACCTTCGAGCTGATCTTTCGTTACACCGGCGGCGTGCCGCGACTGACCAATACCCTGTGTGACACGTCGATGCTGGCGGCCGCCAACCGCAATCTGAATACCGTGAGCCTCGATGATGTCAATGCTGCCATCGAGGAGCTGCAATGGCAGGAATACGCGTCGCGCACCGGCACGCGGCTGCTGCGGTTACGCGATGATGGCGCCGGCACGCGTGGCGGCGAAAGCCGTGGCCGCTCGACGGCGCCCGATCGGGGCACACCGCTGGCGCGAATCCTGCTGGCATCCGGCGGACGCACCATTGGTGAGCGCCCGCTGTATCCGGGCCGACTTATCATTGGTCGCACCGGGGCCAACGACCTTCAGATCGAGAGCCGCTTCGTCAGCCGTCATCACTGCCAGGTCGTCACCACGGCGCAAAGCTGCGTGATCGAGGATCTGAACAGCACCAACGGAATATTTCTGCACTCCAAGCGAGTGCGCTATCACAATCTCAACGACGGCGACGTCATCACCATCGGCCAGCACGAGCTGTTGTACGTCGATGAGCGGGTGCAGCACCGCGCGAGCGGTGATTCGGGCAGCAACGCCGCGCCGCACCTGGGCGAACCAGTCGACACCAACGAGTAAGGTCTAGGGCGAGGCCTGGTCGTCGTCGCCGGCGCGCGGCTGGCTATCGTGCGACCAATACTCGGCGCGCGTGGCTCGAAAGTCGCGCCGCCGCAGCCAGATTGCCGCCCCGCCGATCAGCCCCAGGGCGCCGGCCGCCAGCAGCAGCAGCGACAGCGCTCCGGAGTGCAGCTCGTGGCTGGCGGCAATCAGCAGCGCCCCGGCCAGCGCATACAGCCACGGCAGACTCTCGTACAGCGGCGTAGGAATTCGCACGCGCCCTCCCGGGTCCGGGCTCGCTGAGACTCAGGCGGTTCCGCCCACCGTCAGCGCGTCGATGCGCAGCGTCGGCTGTCCGACTCCGACCGGAACGCTCTGGCCTTCCTTGCCGCACACTCCGATGCCATCGTCCAGTTTCAGATCGTTGCCGACCATGCCGACCCGAGTGAGCACGTCCGGCCCGTTACCCACCAGGGTCGCGCCCTTGATCGCGGGGCCGACGCGGCCGTTCTCGATCAGGTAGGCCTCGCTGGCCGAGAACACGAACTTGCCCGAGGTGATATCCACCTGGCCGCCGCCGAAATTCACCGCGTAGATCCCACGCTTGACCGAGGCCAGGATCTCGGCCGGGTCGTACGGACCGGGCCGCATGTAGGTATTGGTCATGCGCGGCATGGTGACGTGCGCGAACGATTCGCGCCGGCCATTGCCGGTCGAGCGCTCGCCCATCAGGCGCGCGTTCAGCGAGTCCTGCATGTAGCCACGCAGCACCCCGTCCTCGATCAACGTGGTGCACTGGGTCGGCGTACCCTCATCATCGATGTTGAGCGAGCCACGACGCGCTGCCAGCGTGCCATCATCGACGACGGTGCAACCCGGGGCCGCTACCCGCTCACCGATGCGATTGCTGAAGGCCGAGGTGCCCTTGCGGTTGAAATCGCCTTCCAGACCGTGGCCGATCGCCTCGTGCAACAGCACCCCGGGCCAGCCCGGGCCCAGCACCACGGTCATGGTGCCGGCCGGCGCCGGCACGGCGTCTAGATTGACCAGCGCCTGGCGCACCGCTTCGCGCGCCAGTCTGAGCGGCCGATCCTGCGCCACCAGTTCATCCAGCGTATAGCGCCCGCCGTAGCCGGCGTACCCCTGCTCGCGCCGGCCGTTCTGCTCGACGATTACGGTGACGTTCATTCGCACCAGCGGGCGCACGTCGCCGGCCAGCGTTCCCTGGCTATTGGCCACCAGCACCAGGTCATGCACGGCATGCACACTGGCCATGACCTGCACCACGCGCGGGTCCATGCGTCGGGTTTCACGATCCACGCGCTCGAGCCAGGCAATCTTGTCGGCATCCTTGAGGCTGATCAGCGGATCGGCCGGCAGATACAGTCGATGCGCGCCGGTGGGACGCCAGGCCTGCAGCGCCCCGTCACCGCCGGCGGCGGCAATCGCGCGCGCTGCCCGTGCCGCTTCCTCAAGTGCCGGCGCCATGATCTCGTCCGAATACGCGAATCCGGTCTTCTCGCCCGCCATCGCACGCACGCCCACGCCCTGCTCGATGCTCGAGCGGCCGTCCTTGACGATGCCGTCCTCCAGCGCCCAGCTCTCCTCGCGCGACAGCTGAAAATATAGATCGGCACAATCCACCGCTGAGCCCAGGACTAGCCCTAAGGCCTGCTCCAGCCGGCCCACATCCAGCCCGGCTGGCGCAAGGATGCCCTCGCGCACATGGCGCAGCGGATCAAAGCTCAAGGCGGTACCGGGATCGGCCATGGAAGCTATTGACGCTCACATCCGCCGGTGCGTCAAGGCAGGAAAATTACGCCGCGCTTCGGCCTGCGCAGTCAGATCCAGGCCGGCAACGACCACGCCGGTACCGCTGGGAAGGCGCGCCAGCACGCTGCCCCAATGATCGACGATGAGACTGTCGCCGTAGGTCTCGCGACCGCTGGCATGCTGGCCCCACTGGGCCGGGGCGACCACCTGACATAGGTTCTCGATGGCACGTGCACGCAGCAGCGTTTCCCAGTGCGCACGTCCGGTGGGCACGGTGAAGGCCGAAGGCATCGTGAACCATTGCGCACCGGCCGCCGACAATTGCCGGTACAGCTCCGGAAAGCGCATGTCATAGCACACCGATAAACCCAGCAACCCGGCCGGCGTAGGCACCAGCTGCGCGCGCGCCCCGGGCGCGGTATTCCTCGACTCGCGGTAGCTCTCACTGCGACCTGGTATGTCCACGTCGAACAGGTGCATCTTGTCGTAGCGCGCCGCGCGCCGCCCGTCGTCGGCGTACACCAGGCAGGCCTGCGCCACCCGCCCGTCGGCCTCGCGCACCAGCGGCGTAGTGCCGCCGACGATCCACAATCCGAGCTCGCGCGCCTGTTGCGACAGAAACCGCTGCACCGGTCCGTCGCCATCGGGCTCGGCAATGCCGCGCTTGTCGACATCGCGCAGTCCCATGAAGGAGAAATTCTCCGGTAACACCGCGACGCGGGCGTCGGCCGCGCGCGCCTCGGCCAGCAATCGGGCGGCGGCGGCCAGATTGGCAGCCAGATCCGGTCCCGAGGTCATCTGCACCGCGGCGACCCTGACCGGTTCGACAGCTGCGCTGGATGGCACGGCTCAACCTCGTCTGCGGGACGCGCGGCGTCCCACCGGCACGCCCGCCTCGGACAGCAACCGTGCCGTCTCGAACAGCGGCAGACCCACCACTCCTGAGTAGCTGCCGCGCAGCTCTTCGACGAACTGCGCGCCCAGGCCCTGGATCGCATACGCCCCGGCCTTGTCGCGCGGCTCGCCGCTGTCCCAGTAGGCCGCGCGCTCGTGCTCGCTCAGGCGTCGGAAGCGCACTTCGCTGCGCGACAGCGCGCATTGCACGCCCTGCGTGGCCGCCAGCGCAACCGCCGTGAGCACCTGGTGCGTGCGGCCGGACAATCGCCCCAGCATCGCCAGGGCATGCTCGCGGTCGCGCGGCTTGCCCAGCAGCATATCGTCGATCAACACGGCGGTATCGGCTCCCAGTACGGCGTAGCCCACCGCGGCATCAGCGCCGGTGACTGCCATCAGCGCGGTCTGCACCTCCAGCACCTTGCTGGTCGCTAGGCGGCGCACGCAGGCTTCGGCACTCTCCCCGTCGTCGCGCCGCTCATCCACCTGCGCCGGCACCACGCGATGCGCAACCCCGATCTGATGCAACAGTTCGGTGCGGCGCGCCGATGCGGACGCCAGGATGACTTCCGGTGAACTCGGCTTGTCACTCATGCGGCGGGTACCGGCTGGCAACGGCGGCGCTCACTCACGATGATATGGGTGGCCGGCGAGCAGCGTCGCGGCGCGGTAGATCTGTTCGGCCAGCACCACACGGGCCAGGCCGTGCGGCAGCGTAAGGCGCGACAGTGCCCAGCGGAACTGGCCGCGCGAGAGCACTTCCTCGGACAAGCCGTCCGGTCCGCCGACGATGAATGCCAGATCCTGCCCCGACGCCCGCCGCTGTTCCAGCCAGTGCGACAGCTCCAGCGTGGTGCGTTCCGAGCCGTGCTCATCCAGTGCCACCACATAGTCGCGGGGCGCAAGCAGCGCCAGAATGCGCTGCGCCTCGGCGGCAACCGCGGCGTGCGCGGCGTCGCCACTGTGCCGCCGGGGCGCGGTCGACAGCTCGATCAGCTCGAGCTTCCACATACCGCGCATCCGCCGCCAGTAATCCTGAAACGCTGCATCGACCCAATCCGGCATGCGCGTGCCAACGGCAATCAAACGCAGGCGCATGGGCGATAACGGCTACCGCGAAGCGCCGGTGCTAAGACTGGTCGGCGTCACCGCTGCGCCACCTCGGGCGAGAAAGCACGACGAGGCCCTCAACTGACTGCAGCGCGCGCCATGACGCGCCGTCGCGATCCGGCCGCGGGGCGGCGCCGTGTCTGGCCACTGCCCTCCCACAGCTGCTCGATCGCATAGAATTCGCGAACCCGCGGCAGCATCACGTGCAGCACCAGGTCCTGCAGATCCACCAGTACCCACTCGCCGTCGCGCTGACCCTCCACCCCCATCGGGCGCAGCCCGGCAGCGCGCGTGCGGTCCAACACTCGCTGCGCGATCGAGCGAACATGGCGATCGGAGGTGCCGGAGGCCACGATCATGGCGTCGGCGATGTCGGTCAGGCCACGCACGTCGAGCAGCTTGATGTTGACCGCCTTCATCTCATCCAGCGCCGCGAGCACGATCTTTTCGAGTGCGCTATTGCGCCGCGGTGTGCGGCGCGGGCGAGCGACTGTGGTCATGCGTGTGGGTTCAGCCTCCCTGACCAATGCGCGCAGCATAGCACCCGCTGGTCGCGATCAGCTCGCGCACCGCATCCGGCACCAGATAGCGCAAGTCCTGGCCGGACATAATTAGGGCGCGCAGATCGGTCGAGGCGATCTCCAGCTGCGTCACCGCGCGCACGAACACGCGTCCGGCGATCGAGGCGTGCAGGTCGCGCACGCTGCCGGTACCGCGATCGACCATGACTTCGCCCAACGGGCCGGTGATCGGCGCCTTCCAGCCGGGGCGGTGCGCGACCACGACGTGGCACAGTTCGAAAATCTCGCTCCAGTGATGCCAGGTCGGCATGCCGAGGAATGCATCCATGCCAAGCAGCAGACACAGCGATCGCTCAGGATATTCGCCCCGCAGCTCGGTCACGGTATCGATCGTATAGGACACGCCGCTGCGCCGGATCTCGCGGTCATCTACGCTGAAGCCTGCCTGGCCGGCAACCGCCGCGCGCACCATCTGCAGCCGCAGTGCGTTCGGCGCCAGCGGATCGAAGCGGTGCGGCGGGTTGCCGGTGGGCAGAAATCGCACCTGGGCCAGCTTCAGCGCCTGCAATAGCTCGAACGCAGTGCGCAGGTGCCCGTAGTGGATCGGATCGAAGGTACCGCCGAACAGGCCGATAGGTTCTGCCATGGGGGAGTCAAGTCTGGTGGCCGGCGCTGCGTTGCGCAAGCTGCCGACGATCGCGCTGCGCCTAGCGCACGTTGGCCCGAACCATCGGTAGCGTGCGCCGGCCGGTCAGTTCCACTGCCAGCAACGCCAGCTCGCCCCACGGATTGCGATGCCCGCCTTGTCCCTTGGCCACGCGATCGGCGCGGGCGGCCCGGGCGACCAGTCGCTCGAATGAGGGCGCGCGAGCCCGTCCACCGGCCGGGGTCCCCGACGGCTGGGCACGCAGCTCGCGTAGCAGCGCCCACAGCACGAACGGCGGCTCGGCCCCCTCCGACTGCAATCCGCTCAGGATGCGCAGCGCACGCGCGGCATCGCCGCCACGCACCGCCTCGCCGAGCTGGAACACATCAAACCGGGCACTGTCGGCACTGGCGGCAGCGATGTCGGACAACGTGACGCGTGCGCCAGAGGGTAACAGCAGCCCCAATTTGTCCACTTCCTGTTGCGCGGCCAGAAGATTGCCCTCGGTGCGCTCGGCCAGAAGCGCCAGCGCATCGTCCGCCACCGACATCCCGGCCGCGCTGAAGCGCTCGCGTAACCACTGCGGCAGTCGCGCGCGATCCACCGGCCTGATCGGCAGCCAGCCGCCGACGCGCTGCGCGGCCTGCAGCCATTCGGACGCCTGCGCGTCGCGATCGAGCCGCTCGCAGATGACCATCACCAGCAGGTCGTCACCGGCCTGCTCGAACAGGCGCAGCAGCGCCGCCGCACCGGTTGTGCCGGGCTTGCCGCCGGGCAGGCGGATCTCCACGATGCGGCGGGTGGCGAACAGCGACAGGGCCTGCGCCTCGCGCCGCACCTCGTCCCAGACCGCACTGCTGCGCTCGATGAAAAACACCGAGCGATCGGTAAAGCCCAGTGCGCGCGCACGCGCACGGATCGCGTCGCTGGCTTCCCCGACCAGCAACGGCTCCTCGCCCGACACCACGTAGACCGGCAGCAGCGGCTCGCGCAGATGCGCGCCTAAGGCGTCGAACGAGAGTTTCATCGCGCGGATTCCGGATGTGCGCGCCGCGGCCGGCCGATTGGCGTTCGTATCACAGTTGTGCTCCGTCGTGACGATAACTTAAAGTGCCCGCCAGGTGCGAATACAGCGGGCGATGCGGCGATGCCGACACTGTTCGAGCGGATCATCAGCGGTGAGCTGCCGAGCACCATCGTGTTCCGGGATGATCGTGTGACTGCGTTTCGCGATATTCACCCGCGCGCCCCCACCCACGTATTGATCGTGCCCAACAAGGCCATTGCAACCGCCAACGATGTCACCGCCGCCGATGAGAGCCTGGTCGGTCACATGGTCCTGATCGCCGCCCAGATCGCCCGCAGCGAGGGCATCGCCGAGAGCGGCTATCGGCTGATCTTCAACTGCAACCGCGACAGCGGCATGGAGGTTGCGCACCTGCATGTGCATCTGCTCGGGGGCAGGCCGCTCGGTCCGATGGTCGTCGCTTGAAGCGCCCGCCCCGGACTGCGCGGCGCGCGGCTGCCGGCGCCCTCTACCCTTCCATCCGCCCGTTTCGCAAGGGCTTCCTGCGGGTCTCGAGCCTGCACGAGCTGTATTTCGAGGAGAGCGGCAACCCGAAGGGCAAGCCGGTGGTGTTCCTGCACGGTGGCCCGGGCGGCGGCACCGATGCCTCGATGCGGCGCTTCTTCAATCCCAGCGGCTATCGCATCGTGCTGCTGGACCAGCGCGGCTGCGGTGCCAGTCGACCGCATTCGGAGCTGCGCGAAAACACCACCTGGGACCTGGTGGCGGACATCGAGGCGCTGCGCGTGCATCTGGGCGTCGAGCGTTGGATGGTATTCGGGGGCTCGTGGGGCTCGACCCTGGCGCTGGCCTACGCTCAACGTCATGTCGAGCACGTGAGCGAGCTGGTGCTGCGCGGCATCTTCCTGCTGCGCCGGTCGGAGCTCGAGTGGTTCTACCAGAATCCGCTCGGCGCCGGTTCGATCTTCCCGGATCTGTGGGAACAGTACGTGGCACTGATTCCGGCCGCCGAGCGCGGCGACATGATGCAGGCCTACTATCGCCGCCTGACCTCGGAGGATGTCGCCATACGGGGCACCGCCGCGAAGGCCTGGACTACTTGGGAAGGAGCCACCAGCCACCTGCGCAGCAACCCGAGTCACGTCGCCAAGTTCCAGGATCCGGACTATGCCTGCGCCTTCGCCCGCATCGAGGCGCACTACTTCGTCAACCGCGGTTTCCTGGACAGCGACGATCAGTTGCTGCGCGAGGTCGGTCGCATCCGCCACATTCCCGCGGTGATCGTGCAGGGACGCTATGACGTGGTGTGTCCGGCGCGCAGCGCCTGGGACTTGCATCGCGCCTGGCCCGAAGCCGAGCTGCGCATCGTGCCGGACGCCGGACATTCGGCCTTCGAGCCCTCAATCACGCGCGAGCTGGTGGCAGCGACCGACCGCCTGCTGCGCCGCGCACGCAGCGCACGGCCGCGCGCCTGATGATCGGTTGCGACGATCGCTGGCCTCAGCGGCGCAGCGCGCGCAGCGGCCGGGTCTGCTCATCAATCAGCCCGTGCTCGAGCAGCCACGCGCGTGAATCGGCCGCATCCTGCTGGAACCACGCCGTGGCCGAGCCCAGCCTGAAGCTGTAGCCCCAGCGATCCATGTCGCCGCAGATGTGCGAGCGCGCCGTGACGCCCAGCTCACCGGCCAGCAGAATCTGCAGGTAGCACACCGCGCTCTCTTCGGCATCATCGCCGCCGGCGTCGCGGTTCAAGCCGATGCGACGCTGCGGGCGCATGCAGACGTAGTGGCAGGCTTCGTGCAGGATCGAATGCACTGGCGTGTCCAGGCGGGCAAACAGTAGGTTGCCGCGCAGCCCGGCCTCGCTCTCGCCCCAATAGGAGCCCGGTATCGCCTCACCGGGCGCGACCACCCGCAAGGTCAGACCATAGTCGGCCAGCAATCGCAGCAGCGCGGCTCGATCGATTGCGGATAAGCGCATGACATTCATGGCCGCCGACACCACCGTGGCTCAGTG
The DNA here is from genome assembly GCA_036502265.1 of Steroidobacteraceae bacterium. Taxonomy (GTDB): domain Bacteria; phylum Pseudomonadota; class Gammaproteobacteria; order Steroidobacterales; family Steroidobacteraceae; genus FEN-1191. The sequence continues at coordinate 17,196 of DASXYW010000020.1, forward strand.
CGACGCGCCGGCTCCGATCGCAGCAGCCGACAGACTCGAAAGCCGGCGCATCACCACGCTCACCAGATCGTCGGCGAGCGCCGCGCTCAGGATCGAGCGCTCGCGTTCCTTGGCCAGTTGCGCGCTTTCGCTGTAGCTGTAGTCGCGCACCAGGCGATACTCCTCCGGCTCGATCAGATTGTGACCGCCGGAGCTCACCGAGACCTTCACCAGATAGATCAGCTCGTACTCGGTCGGCACGTTCAGGGTGGACACCGTCAGGATGCGCTCGCCGGCGCTATCGGTGAGGATGTGGATCACCGGCACCGATTCGTCCTTGCCCTGATCATCCAGGCTGGTTCCGGCGGCCAGCAGCGACTTGCGCAGGCCGAAATAAAAATCCGACTGGCTATCGATCGCATCGAGGTGCACGCGCGCCAGCGTCGGCGGCAGCGGCGCGCTGCCCTCCAGGCGAAAGCCGCAGCCCGCCAGCAGCACCAGCGGCAGGACGGCGAGCGCCAGGGGCACGACCTTGCTCATACCACCAGGTTGACCAGCTTGTCGGGCACGTGCACCGCACGGCGCAGCGGCTTTCCGGCGATGAATCGCTGCACGTCCGGGTCGGCCAGCGCCGCATCCACGGCCAGCTGCTGCTGCGCGCCCGCTGGCAGCTGCAGGCGGGCGCGCAGCTTGCCGTTGACCTGCACCACCAGTTCGACCAGCGCCTGCGCCAGCGCCTCGGGGTCGGGCTCGCGCCAGCGCTCGTCGATCACTGCGGACCGGTGCCCGAGCGCGAACCACAGGCAGTGACTGACGTGCGGCACGATTGGTGACAGAGCCAGTACTGCGATCTCGAGCGCCTCCTGGCGCACCGCGCGCGCCTGAGGTTCCGGCTCGCCGTAGTGACCGACGGCGTTGAGCAGCTCCATCACCGCTGCGATAGCGGTATTGAAGGTGCGGCGGCGACCGATGTCGGCGCCGACCTTGGCCAGGGTCTGATGGGCAATACGGCGCAGATCGCGCGCGGCCGCGGACAGCGCCGAGGATTGCAGTGCTGGCCGCGGCGCGCCGCCGCCCGGCGCCGTGACATGCTCGTGTACCGCCTTCCACAGCCGCCGCAGAAAGCGGTATTGGCCCTGCACGCCCTCGTCGGACCACTCCAGCGATTGCTCCGGAGGAGACGCGAACATCATGAACAGGCGCGCGGTATCGGCGCCATATTTGTCCACCAGTGTCTGCGGATCGACGCCGTTATTCTTCGACTTCGACATGGTCCCCAGACCGCCGTAGTCGACCGGCTGCTGGCTCCCCAGCAGCACCGCGCCGGTGCGCACGCCGTGCTCATCGAAGCGTGGGGAGACCTCGGCCGGGTTGACGAACTGACGGCGGCCCTGCGCCCCCGCACGATAATAAATGTGATTGAGCACCATGCCCTGGGTGAGCAGCCGCGCGAACGGCTCGGACAGATCGATCAACCCCAGATCGCGCATCACCCGGGTCCAGAAGCGCGAATACAGCAGATGCAGGATGGCGTGCTCGATGCCGCCGATGTACTGATCCACCGGCATCCAGTAGCGCACCCGCTGGTCGACCGGTGCATTCGCCTGATCGGCGCTGGCAAAGCGCAGGAAATACCAGGAGGAATCCACGAATGTGTCCATGGTGTCGGTTTCGCGCCGCGCCGGCTGCCCGCAGCGCGGGCAGCGCACGGCAACAAAGGCGGCGTCGCGCGCCAGCGGATTGCCGCTGCCATCGGGCACCAGGTTCTCCGGCAGCACCACGGGCAGCTGCTCGTCGGGCACCGGGACGTCACCGCAGGCCTGGCAGTGGATCAGGGGAATCGGGCAACCCCAATAGCGCTGTCGCGAAATACCCCAGTCGCGCAGCCGCCACTGCAGCCGTTTGCGGCCCAGGCCCTGCTGCTCCGCGGCCATCGCAATCGCATCAATCGCCGCCTCCGAACTTAAGCCCGAAAATCGGCCCGAATCGATCAGCACCCCGGGCTCGGCATAGCTGGGTTGCCATGCCGGGCCGACGTGCTCGTAGGCTGCGCTGGCCGACTTCACCACCGTGCGGATGGCGATGCCGTGGCGCTGCGCGAATTCAAAGTCGCGCTCATCGTGGGCCGGCACGCCCATGACCGCGCCTTCGCCGTAGGCCATCAGCACGTAGTTGGCGACCCAGACCTCGATCGCGGCTCCGGTGAATGGGTGCCGTACGTGCAGACCTAAACGCATGCCGCGCTTAGGCGCGGTGGCGATGTCGGCTTCCATGGTGCTGCCACGCCGGCACTCATCGACGAATGCAGCCAGTGATGGGTCACTCGACGCGGCGACCAGCGCCAGCGGATGCTCGGCTGAGACCGCCATGAAGGTGACGCCAAACAGCGTATCAGCGCGCGTCGTGAAAACCTTGAGCACCCCGTCGGCGCCGAGCCGCTCGCGCGCGTCCTCGGCGTACGGAAACGCCAGCTCCACGCCCTCGCTGCGCCCGATCCAGTGCTGTTGCATCACCCGCACGCGCTCCGGCCAGCCCGGCAGCTCGTTCAGCGCGCCGAGCAGCTCCTCCGCATAGGCGGTGATGCGCAGGTAGTACATCGGAATCTCGCGCTTCTCGACCGGCGCGCCGGTGCGCCAGCCGCGACCATCGATCACCTGCTCGTTCGCCAGCACCGTCTGGTCGACCGGATCCCAGTTGACCACGCCGGTCTTCTTGTAGGCGATGCCGCGTTCGAGCATGCGCAGGAACAGCCATTGGTTCCAGTGGTAGTAGCTCGGATCGCAGGTCGCGAACTCACGCTGCCAGTCGATCGCAAACCCGAGCGAGCGCAACTGCGCGCGCATGTAGCCGATGTTATCGCGCGTCCAGGTCGCCGGCGGCACGCCGTTGGCGATCGCGGCATTCTCCGCCGGCAGCCCGAAGGCGTCCCAGCCCATCGGCTGCAGCACGTTGTAGCCCTGCATTCGCATGTAGCGCGCCAGCACGTCGCCGATCGTGTAGTTGCGCACGTGCCCCATGTGCAGCCGCCCGGATGGGTAGGGGAACATCGATAAGCAATAGTATTTGGGCCGCTGCGGGTCCTCGCGCGCCTGAAATGAACCGTGCTGCTCCCAATATTCCTGCGCCGCCCGCTCTACGGCCGCAGGGTCGTATCGTTCCTGCATCGGAGAAGAATACACGACGCCGGCCCCGGGACAGCAGGGGCCGGCGGTTTTCAGGGCCGCGAACTGCGCTGCGACTACTGCAGCGACACGGTCACTATCAGCTGCTGACCTTCACGCTGTATCAGCAGTGTCGCGTCGTGACCGGCATTCTTGATCGCCGTCTGGAACGCCGCCACGGTATCCACCTTGGTGCGATTGACGCTCAGGATTACATCGCCGCTGCGCAGGCCGGCCTCGGCGCCCGCACCCTTGGCATTGGTGACGACGACGTTGCCACGCGCCTTGAGCTGCGACTTTTCTGCAGCCGTCAGCGAGCGCACCGACAGTCCAATGCGGTTGACGGTGGCCGACTCGCCCTCCTCGTCGTTGCCGCCGCTGCCATTGCCGCCGCGACGGAAGCTGGCCTCGGTCGCCTTCTCCTTGAGCTCCTCGACGGTCACGTTGATGCGCTTGGTAGCCTTGTCGCGCCACACCTCGAGCTGCGCGCTCTGACCGGGTTTGATCTCGGCGATCATCGCCGGTAACTGCTCGGAGGTATCGACCGGCTTGCCGTTGACGCTCAGGATGATGTCGAGCGGTTCCACGCCAGCCTTGTCGGCCGGCCCGCTGGACTCCACCGAGGACACCGCGGCACCGCGCGGACGGTCGAGGCCGAGATTCTCGGCCGTGGCGGCCGTGACTTCCTGGATAGTCACGCCGATACGGCCGCGACTGACATGGCCGGACTTGATCAGCTGCTCGGCCACATTGTTGGCAACATCGATCGGGATCGCGAACGAGATGCCTTCATAGCCGCCGCTGCGGCTGTAGATCTGGGAGTTGATGCCGACCACCTCGCCGTTCAGATTGAACAGCGGACCACCGGAGTTGCCCGGATTGACCGCGACATCTGTCTGGATGAAGGGCACGTAACCGCTACCGCCGCCTTCGCCGCCGACGTTGCCGCGCGCCGTGGCGCTCACCACGCCGGCGGTCACGGAGTTGTCGAATCCGAACGGCGAGCCGATTGCCAGCACCCACTGACCGGGCCGAAGTTTGTTGGAGTCGCCGATCTTCACCACCGGTAGATCGCCTTTGGCAGTGATCTTGATGACCGCAACATCGGTGCGCTCATCCTGGCCGACCACCTTGGCATCGAACTCGCGCCGATCGGTCAGCTTGACCGTGATCTTGGAAGCGTTGTTGACCACATGCGTGTTGGTCAGGATGTAGCCGTCCGGACTGATGATGAATCCGGAGCCGATGCCGCGCACCGGGACGTTGTTGCGCGGCATGTTCGGCCGCGGCAAACCGAATCGACGGAAGAAGTCGTTGAACGGATCATCCGAATCGTCCTCGTTGTCATCCCCGCCCTGCATCGTCGGGGTCTTCTGCACCACCTGCACGTTGACGACGGCAGAACCTACCTGAGCGACGAGATCGGTGAAATCCGGCAGACCGCGCGTGGCAGCCGCAGTGGCCGCCGGCGTGGGCGTGACCGCGGCAGTTTGCACCACACCGGACTTGGCGGGGTCGGCACTCGACGCCGCGGTGGAAGATTGCGGCGAGCAGGCCGCGAACAAAGTAACAAGCGCAATGGCACCCAGCAGACGCGGGCCCACAACCTGGTTCGACATAAGAGAATTACTCCGCACGATGGATCAACTGGCCAATGATAGACCGGGAACCGCGGCCGCGGTTCCTTAGGAAATGCGGCACTTGCTGCCGGCTGCCAGACCCGCGCCCAGTAGGCCTAATACTACGATCAGCCAATTTCCGACCCGGGCGTATAAGGGTAGACCCACGCGCGGCTGAACGGTTCCACGCAGAACCGTGGGTTGGAACTGTTCGGCTTGCGAAAGTATCCGGCCACGCTCCCCCACCAGCGCCGATATGCCATCGTTGGCGGCGCGCACCAGCGGCCGCTGCGCTTCGATCGCGCGCATGCGCGCGATCTGGAAGTGCTGGTGGCGGGCCCATGAGTGTCCGAACCAGGCGTCATTGGTCACATTGACCAGCAAACCGCTGCTGGCCAGCGCCGGCAGGTTGGTGCTGCCATACGCGTCCTCGTAGCAGATCCCCAGGTCGAGTCGCGTGCCGGCGGCCGCCACGGTCGGCGGCTGGGGCGGGCCGCGGGTGAAATCCGAGTACGGCAGGTCCATGAATTCCAGCCAGGAACGGATGAAGCCCGGCACCGGGAAAAACTCTGCAAACGGTACCAGGTGATGCTTGTCGTAGAAGCTGAGCTTATCGGCCAGCACCAGGATCGAGTTGTAGTAACGGTCGTCCTCGGCGCGCAGGATCCCCATGACCAGGTCCGAGCCGTTGCGGCGTGCTTCCGACCACTCCTGGCCCAGATAGCGCGCCACCTCGTTGGCCAGTTGTGGAATCGCCGCCTCCGGCCACACGATCAAGCGCGCCCCGAGTGCCTGCTCGTTCAGTCGCGTATACAGCTCGCGCGTGGGTTCGATGTTGTCGGCCTGCCACTTCAGATCCTGCGGTACCGCCCCCTGCACGATCGCGACGCTGATCGGCGGCTCATCCGGGTGCGTCCACTCAATGCGTCCGAGCGCCGCACTCAGCGGCCAGGGCAGCACCAGCAGCGCCAGCGCCGCAAGACGCGCGCCGCGGCGTCCGCGCACCAGCGCCACCAGCGCGCCGCTCATGACCAGCAGCAGCCCCGATACGCCGTACACGCCAGCCAGCGGCGCCAAGCCCGCCAGCGGCGTGTCGGTCTGCGAATAGCCGAGCGACAGCCAGGGAAAGCCGGACATGAACCAGCCGCGCCACCACTCGATCAGGACCCATAGCGCCGGTACGCCGACGAACCAGCGCCACGGCCCGCTCAGCGGCAACACTCGGTTCGCCAGGTAGCCCAGCAGCGCGTGGTACAGCGCCATGATCCCGACCAGCGCCGACACCAGCCCTACGGCCAGCACGATCGGCGCCTGGGCGACGACATGGATGCTGATGTACAGCCACCAGACGCCGACCGTGAAGGTGCCGACACCGAATGTCAGGCCGAGCCAGGCGGCGCGCCGCGCGTCGCCCTGCTCCCACAGCCACATCAGTAGCGCGGGGCACGCGATCGCCAGGGGCCACACATTGAGCGGTGCGAACGCACACGGCAGCAGTGCGCCGGCGGCCAGTGCCGCCGAGTAGGACAGCAGCGCGCGGCGCGTCGCGCTGCCTGCGCCGAGGGCGCTCACTCGGTGCGCGCCGCAGGCTCGAACTTCGCTGGAATCGTCACCCGCAAACTGTCGATCCGGCGCCGGTCGGTGCGCAGCACGCGAAACTCGAACTCGCCCAGCGTCACGCCCTCGCCTCGCCGCGGCATGCGTCCGAACTGCTTCATGACCAACCCGGCCACGGTGTCGAACTCGCTCTCCGGCAGCTCGACGTTGAAGAACTGATTGAACTCGTCGATGCGCGTGCTGCCGCGCACGCTGAACGCTCGCTCGCCCTCGCGGCGAATATTCTGGTCATCCTCGACGTCGAACTCATCGTCAATCTCGCCGACGATCTGCTCGATCACATCCTCGATGGTCACCAGCCCGGCGACGCCGCTGTATTCGTCCACCACGATTGCCATGTGATTGCGGTTGCCGCGAAACTCCTTGAGCAGCACATTCAGCCGCTTGGACTCGGGCACGAACACCACTGGCCGCATGTATTCGCGCATGTCGAACTTCGCTGGCGACCCGCCGGCGAACAGCCGCAGCAGGTCTTTGGCCAGCAGGATGCCGATCACATCGTCGCGGTCCCCGTCCAGCACCGGAAAGCGCGAATGGCCGGAATCCACCATGCCCGAGATGATGCGCGCCGCCGGATCGTCGCGGTGCAGGCAAACCATCTGAACCCGCGGAATCATGATGTCACGCACCTGCAGATCGGCCACCGCCAGCACGCCCTCGAGCATCGCGAAGGCGTCGGCGTCGAGCACGCCGCGGTCCCTGGCGTCGCCGAGCATCTGCACCAGCTGCGCGCGATCCTTCAGGCCGGCCGCCAGCGTGCGGGTGATGCGTGCGCGCCAGCGCCCGCTGACCCCGGTGCGATTGCCGCCGTCGGTGTCCTTGGCCATGGCTCTTCAGCTCGGGGCGCGCTCAGCGCCCGCGCCGCTGACCACCGGCCGAGCAGCGCGGCGCCGGCGCGCGGTACGGATTGGCGATCCCCAGGTCACGCAGTACCCGGATCTCGCGGCGTTGCATGCGACGCGCATCGCGTTGCAGCTCATGGTCGTAGCCCGCCAGGTGCAGCACCCCGTGCACCACCAGGTGGGCCCAGTGGGCGCGGGCACTCTTGCGCTGCGAGCGTGCCTCGGTTCGCAGCACCGCGGGGCAGATCACCAGATCGCCCAGCAGCCCGCGGGCCCGCACGACACCCGCCGTCGGAAAGGACAGCACGTTGGTGGGGCGGTCGCGGCCGCGGTAATGTGCATTGAGCGCTCGGCTGCGCGCCGCTCCGACCAGCAGCACGGAAATCTCCCCCCCAGCGGCGCGCGCCCCGAGCGCCGCGCCAGCCCAGCGGCGCAACTCGCGCGCCGCGGGCAGCCAGCCGGTGCGTACCCGGCGCTGGACACTGACCGACGGCAACGCCCTCATGGCTCACGGGCCGTCTCATGCGATTCATAGGCCTGCACGATGCGCTGTACCAGCGGATGACGCACGACGTCGCCGGCGTCGAACAAGGTGAACGCCACGCCCGACACGCCGCGCAGGATCAGTTGCGCGTGCTGCAGTCCGGACATGCGTCCGGTAGGCAGATCGGTTTGTGTCAGATCGCCCGTGACCACGGCCCGGGAACCAAAGCCGATACGCGTCAGGAACATCTTCATCTGCTCGATGGTGGTGTTCTGAGCTTCATCCAGAATGATGAACGATTCGTTGAGCGAGCGGCCGCGCATGAACGCCAGCGGCGCCACCTCGATGGTGTTGCGCTCGATGAAGCGCCCGACGCGATCGAATCCCATCAGCTCGTACAGCGCGTCGTACATCGGCCGCAGATACGGATCGACTTTCTGCGCCATATCGCCCGGCAGGAAACCCAGGCGCTCGCCGGCCTCGACCGCCGGTCGCACCAGCACGATGCGCCGCACGCGCTCTGCTAGCAGTGCCTCGACCGCGCAGGCGACCGCCAGGAAGGTCTTGCCGGTGCCGGCCGGACCGATGCCGAAGCTCAGATCGTGGCGCTGAATGTTGGCCAGATACTCGCGCTGGTGCGCGCCGCGCGCCCGCACCGTGCCGCGGCGGCCGTTCGCGCCGGCGGCGCGTTCGGCCTCATGCTCGAGCGCCGAGGGGCTAAGATTCACAATCGCGGCCTCGTCGGCCTCGCCGCCATTGCCAGCGTGCGAGTCGGGCTCCTCGGCGTGCCCGCTGCCGCCGTTGGCCTGCCGATCGTTGGTGTGCTCGACCAGGCACAGATGCACCTGTTCGGGGGTCAGCTCCCGGTGTTTGGTCTGAGCGAACAGATCGCGCAGCACGACTTCGGTGGAGGCTGCGCGAGCACCTTTAATGCGAAACTCATGACCGCGCCGGCGAATCTGCACCCCGAAGCGCGACTCCACCAGGCGCAGATTGGCATCCAGCGGCCCGCACAGGCTGGCGAGGCGGGCATTGTCGGCCGGTTCCAGCAAGAACTCGCGCGATGCGCCGGCGCGGGCAGAACTCACGCGGCCTCGAGCTGCGGGCACAGCCGGCCGCGCAGCGAATGTGGACGCGCCTCGGTCACCGTGACATCGACCAGGCGCTGCAGCAGCGAGCCTGGTCCGGGAAAGTTCACCCAGCGATTGTTCTCGGTGCGGCCGGCCAGCTCGCCGTGGCCCTTCTTGGCCTCGCGCTCCACCAGCACGCGCTGCACGCTGCCCACCATGGTGCGGCTGATTGCGAGCGCCTGGGCATCAAGCTGCGCCTGCAGGCGCGCCAGCCGCGCGCCCTTGACCGCCGCCGGGACCTCGTCCGGCAGCGAGGCGGCGGGCGTGCCCGGCCTGCGGCTGTAGACAAAGCAATAAGACTGGTCGAACGGGACCTCGGCGGCGAGCTCGAGCGTGGCCTCGAAGTCGCGCTCGCTCTCGCCGGGAAAGCCGACGATGATGTCGGTTGAGATTGCGATCCGAGGCCGCACCGCGCGCAGTTTGCGAATGCGTTGCTTGTACTCCAGCGCCGTGTAGCCGCGCTTCATGAGCGACAGGATGCGATCCGAGCCGCTCTGCACCGGCAGGTGCAAATGATCGGCAAGCTGGGGCACATGGGCGTAGGCCTCGATCAGGCTATCGCCGAACTCGAGCGGATGTGACGTCGTGAAGCGGATGCGCTCGATGCCGGGCACGGCGCCGACGTGATGGATCAGCGTGGCGAGGTCCACCTGCGCGCCGTCGGACATGGCCCCGGCGTAGCCGTTGACGTTCTGCCCCAGCAGCAGGATTTCGACTACGCCCTGGCACGCCAGTGAGCGCACCTCCTCGAGCACCGAAGTGAATGGGCGACTGACCTCATCGCCGCGCGTATAGGGCACCACACAGAAGCTGCAGTAGCGACTGCAGCCCTCCATGACCGACACCGAGGCGCGGGCGCCGGCAGGCCGCGGCTCGGGCAGGCGGTCGAACTTCTCGATCTCCGGAAAGCTGACGTCGACCACGCAGCGCCCGTGCGTGCGCAGCTGATCGATCATCTGCGGCAGGCGGTGAATGGTCTGCGGTCCGAATACCAGGTCCACGAACGGGGCCCGCGCCCCGATCGCCTCGCCCTCCTGACTGGCGACACAGCCGCCTACTCCGATCATCACGCCCGGTCGCAGGTTCTTGAGCGCGCGCCATTCGCCCAGCAGCGAGTACACCTTCTCCTGCGCCTTCTCGCGCACCGAGCAGGTATTCACGATGAGCAGGTCCGCCTGCGCCGGATCGGCGGTGGGCTGAAGACCCGCTTGCGAGCACAACAGGTCCGCCATGCGCGCGGAGTCGTACTCGTTCATTTGGCAACCGAAAGTCTTGATGTAGAAGAGGCCGGTCATGACTTGGCGAAGTTGAAGTCAGACAGGGTAGCGGTTTTGTCCCGCGACGGCGAGGTGGGCCATTTGCCCTTATTTTTCAATAGCTTAATTGATCGCCCGACCCGCCATCGCAGCGCGGCGGCGGCGCTCTAGAACGGTATGTCGTCGTCGAACTCATCGCGCGCGGCCGAGGCCCCGCCGGCCGCCGCTTCGGCATGCTCGGGGCGCGCCGGGCTGTCCATCGGTGTCGCGCCGCCGCCGCCTGCGCCGCCGCCGCCACCCCCGCGCCCACCGAGCATCTGCATCTCGCTGGCGACGATTTCGGTGGTGTAGCGATCGCGGCCTTCCTTGTCCTGCCACTTGCGGGTGCGCAATCTGCCCTCAATATAGACCTGCGAGCCTTTGCGCAGATACTCGGCGGCGATCTCGCCCAGCCGGCCGAACAGCGCGACGTTGTGCCACTCGGTGCGCTCCTGTTGTTCGCCGGATTGCTTGTCCTTCCAGCTCTCGGTGGTGGCCAGCCGCATATTGGCCACGGTCATGCCCGAGGGCATGGCCCGCGTCTCCGGATCCGCGCCCAGGTGACCGATCAGTATGACTTTGTTGATGCCGCGCGCCATGGGCCGCCCCTGTGATGACCGGCCCGCGAGCGCGGGCCGTGAATCGGGGCATTGTAGTGTTTTTGAGCGCAGCCCGCCGCTGCGTTTATAGTGGTTGTTTCGTCATTTGGACCCCCGGGTTCCAGGAGCTGCGTTGCAGACCATCCGCGTCCGCGGTGCCCGCACCCACAACCTGCGCGGTATTGATCTCGACCTGCCGCGCGAGCGGCTGATCGTCATCACCGGTCTGTCCGGGTCGGGCAAGTCCTCACTGGCTTTCGACACGTTGTACGCCGAGGGACAGCGCCGCTATGTCGAGTCGCTGTCGGCGTACGCACGCCAGTTTCTGTCGATGATGGACAAGCCCGATGTCGATAGCATCGACGGACTATCACCGGCGATCGCGATCGAGCAGAAGACCGGTTCGCACAATCCGCGCTCCACGGTCGGAACGGTCACCGAGATCTACGATTACCTGCGGCTGCTGTACGCGCGCACCGGTATACCGCGCTGCCCGCGTCACGGCATCGACCTGGCCGCCCAGACCGTGTCGCAGATGGTCGATCAGGTGCTGCAGGCACCGGTCGGGGAGCTGGCGCTGCTGCTGGCGCCACTGATCGAGGAACGCCGCGGCGAGCACGCTCAGGTGCTGGCGGAATTGGCCGGCCGGGGCTTCGTGCGGGTGCGCATCGACCATGTCGTGCACGAACTTGACGCCCTGCCGGTGCTCGATCCGAAGAAGAAACATACCATCGAGGCCGTGGTGGACCGGTTTCGAGTGCGGCCGGAAGCCAGCCAGCGCCTGGCCGAGTCGTTCGAGACCGCCATCGGCCTGAGCCAGGGTGTGGTGCGCGTGGTGTTCCCCGACAATGCGGCGCTCGCACCGATGCTGTTCTCCAGCCGGCACGCCTGCCCCGAATGCGGCTTCTCGGTGCCGGCCCTCGAGCCGCGCATGTTCTCGTTCAACAATCCGGCCGGGGCATGCCCGACCTGCGATGGGCTCGGCTTTCAGGAATTTTTTGACCCGGAGCGCGTGGTGGTGCACCCGCACCTGTCGCTCGCGGGCGGCGCGGTGCGCGGCTGGGACCGGCGCAATGCCCACTACTTCCAGATGCTGCAGTCGCTCGCGCGTCACTATCAATTCGACGTCGAGACGCCGTGGATCGAGCTCGACGCGCGCGTGCAGCAGGCGCTGCTGTCTGGCAGTGGCGATAAAGTGATCGAATTTCGCTACAAGGACAGCGCCAGCAGTGCCCGGCGGCGCAACCCGTTCGAGGGCATCGTGCCCAACCTGCAACGGCGCTATCGCGAGACCGACTCGCAGGCGGTGCGGGACGAACTGCGCAAGTACCTCGGCACCCGTCCGTGCGTGGATTGCGGCGGCGCGCGTCTCAACGAAGCGGCCCGCTCGGTGCTGATCGATGGACGCAACCTGTCGCAGATCACGCGGCTGACGGTCGGCCAGGCGCGCGAATACTTCGCCTCGCTGGCGCTGCCGGGCTGGCGCGCCGAGGTGGCCGCGCGCATCGTGCGCGAGGTCGGCGAGCGGCTGCGCTTCCTGGTGGATGTCGGCTTGGATTATCTGAGCCTGGATCGCGCCGCCAGCACACTCTCGGGCGGCGAGGCGCAACGCATCCGTCTGGCGAGTCAAGTTGGCTCCGGTCTGACCGGTGTGATGTACATCCTGGATGAGCCCTCGATCGGCTTGCACCAGCGCGACAACGAACGGCTGTTGCAGACCCTGAAGCGGCTGCGAGATCTTGGAAACACCGTGTTGGTGGTCGAACACGATGCCGAGGCAATCCGCGCCGCTGATCACGTGGTCGATCTGGGACCGGGTGCCGGTGCTCACGGCGGCCTGGTGGTGGCCCAGGGCACGCCAGCGCAGATCGAAGCCGATACGCGCTCGCTCACCGGTGCGTATCTGGCGGGCCGCGAGGCGATTGCGCTGCCACTGCGGCGCAAGGCGCCGCAGCGCGATCAGTGGATCACGATTCGCGGGGCGCGCGCCAATAACCTGCGCGAGCTGACGGTCGCGCTGCCGGTAGGACTCCTGACCTGCGTGACCGGCGTGTCCGGTTCCGGCAAATCAACGCTGGTGGACGACACGTTGTACCGGCATGCGGCTGCCCAGCTCAACGATGCCAGCGCCGAGGCTGCCGGGGCCTGCGATGAGGTCGAGGGACTGGAGCGCTTCGAGCGCGTCATCGAGATCGATCAGAATCCAATCGGGCGCACGCCGCGCTCCAATCCGGCCACCTACACCGGCCTGTTCACCATCATCCGCGAACTGTTCGCGGCGGTGCCGGAGGCCCGGGCCCGCGGATACGATGCCGGCCGCTTCAGTTTCAATGTCAAAGGCGGCCGTTGCGAAGCCTGCCAGGGCGATGGCCTCATCCGGGTCGAGATGCATTTTCTGCCGGACGTCTACGTGCCGTGTGACGTGTGCCGCGGCCGGCGCTACAACCGCGAGACCCTCGAGATCCAATACCGTGGCCGCAACATCCACGAGGTGCTCGACACGACCGTGGAGGATGCGCTCAAGCTGTTTGAAAATCTGCCGGCCGCCGCGGTCAAGCTTCGCACCCTGATAGAAGTCGGGCTGTCATACGTGCGCCTAGGTCAGAATGCCACCACGCTGTCCGGCGGCGAGGCACAGAGAGTCAAGCTGGCACGCGAACTGGCCAAGCGCGGCTCCGGGCGCACGCTCTACATCCTCGATGAGCCAACCACCGGTCTGCACTTTCACGACATCGCTCAGCTGCTGCATGTGCTGCAGCGGCTGCGAGACGCCGGCAATACGCTGGTGGTGATCGAGCACAACCTCGACGTCATCAAGACCGCCGACTACGTGATCGATCTCGGCCCGGAAGGCGGTGATCGCGGCGGCCGCGTGGTCGCGGCCGGTACGCCCGAGCAGATCTGTGACGTGTCGGAGTCGATCACCGGCCGCTACCTCAAGCCGCTGCTCGCGCGCGTCAGCGTGGACGCCGGGATCCGGACTCGAAGCGCTGGTGGACCTCGCCGTTGACGATGCGCTCCTGGTACTTGCTGCCAGTATAGGCGGCGACGACGCAACGCCAGAACTTCACCGCGGCGGCATTTATCAGATGTTCGGTAATGAGCCACCGGCCGGTAAAGCGGTCCAGCAGCAAGCGCACAGCCTGTGCGCCGATCCCGCGCCGACGCCACGGCCGCGCGATGAAGAACTCGGCCATCGAATACTCGGCCACCGTGGTCGCCGAGCCGGTCGCTCCGACCGCCGCGGCCAAGCCGACATCGGCCGTCTGGCGCAGGCGCTGGTTGACCATCGCAAAGCCGGCACGCTGATCACCGTACAGGATGGTCATCACCTGGGCATTCGGATCGGCGTACCAGCGCATCAGCTGGTCGGGGACTCGGTGACCGATCTCCCCCAGGACGGGAAACACGCCGGTGGAGGCAGGGGCAAGATCGTTCAGGTAGTCGCGGTAGACGCTCTCGATCCAGCGCTGATCCTCACGAGTGCTGCGACTGTCCCTGACGCTGACTTGACTCATTGCCGTACCTGAACGCCTGCTGAACCCCGACCGTTACCAGCCTGACAGCGCCCTTGAGCCCTCACGGCGC
>DASXYW010000021.1:0-25102 GCA_036502265.1 Steroidobacteraceae bacterium
CGCCTGGCCGATCGGCTGCTGCGATCCGACAGCCGCTACGCTCGCGCATTCGATTCTCTGATCCTGTCGCTGATCCTGCTCAGCGTCGTGTCCGTGATCGTGGAGAGCACGCCGGGCCTGCCGTCCTGGGCCCACCAGACGCTGCGCATCGAGGAGATCGTGGTCGTCGCGGTGTTCTCGTTTGAATACCTGCTGCGGCTGGTGGCCGCGCCGCACAAGCTGGCGTTCGTATTCAGTTTCCAGGGCCTGGTGGACCTGGCCTCAATCGCCCCGTTCTTCCTTTTGGGAATCGACACCCGCTGGCTGCGCACGCTGCGCCTGTTGCGGCTGATACGTGTCCTGAAGCTGCAAACACGTGTGCTTCAGAACACGGTCGCGCAGCGTACCCGCGAGCTGTCCGACAAGAATGCTGCGCTCGAGCACGCTCAGGCCCAGCTCCAAGCCGAGCTGGACGTCGCACGCGCGCTGCAGATCGCCATCCTGCCCGCGGTCTTCCCCTCACGGCCCGGTTGCGATGGCGCCGCGCGCATGATCCCGGCGAGCTCGATGGGCGGTGATTTTTACGATTTCATCGAGCTGCCCGACGGGCGCGTCGGCCTGGTGATGGCTGACGTTGCGGGAAAGGGCGTACCGGCGGCGTTTTTCATGGCCGTGGCGTGGACCCACCTGCGCGATCTGGCCGCGCAGTATCCGGAACCCGGTGCCTGCCTGGCACACACCAACGAGGTGCTGTGCACGCAGAATCCGATGGCTCTGTTCGTGACGGTGTTCTACTGCGTATTCGACCCGGCCACCGGACAGCTGCGCTATGCCAACGGCGGCCACAATCGCCCGTATCTGCGCCGCGCCAACGGCTCGATCGAGACCCTCGACGGGACGGGGGGCTTGTTTCTGGGGGTCATGCCCGGCGTAACGTACCCGGAGCATTCGCTGCAACTTCGGCCGGGCGACCGGCTGGTGCTCTACACCGATGGCGTCACCGAGGCCTTCAGTACAAGCCAGGAGGCGTACGGCACTGATCGTCTGATCGAGCAGGTCAAGGCGCACGGCGACGGCACGGCCGCGACGCTGGTCGAGCGCATCTGCCGCAGCATCAGCGGCTTTGCCGATCAGGCACCGCAATCCGACGACATCACGCTCGCCGTGCTGGTATGGGGCGCGAAATGACAGCGGCACCGGGGCCCGCGCACACAACGCACGCCGCCGACAATTCGCCGTTCATTGTCGGACTAGCCAGCCATTCGGATCTGGCGCCGGGGCAGATATCGACTCTGATCGACTCGGTGGTCAACTTCCTGCTTGAACTCAAGCAGCATCTGCCCGCCACGGAATTGATTGTCATGATGGATGTCAACGATCCGGTCAGCCCGGCGATCGCCGCCGCTCTGCAGGCCCTGAGCATCTCGATCGAGTCGCTGACCGCCGATGCAGCCGCCGCGCTGGTCAGACGCAGCAGTTTGCTACTGGCGCTGTGGGACGGGCGATCATCCAGCGTCGCCGATGATACCGCGGATCTGGTGTTGCGCTTTCTCGGGGTGCGCGGCGCGCACACCCAGGCCGAAAACTGCATCGAGATCAGCACCGTGGCCAACGAGTTGGACGTGGCGGCCCGCCTGGTGTTCTGGATTGCGGCCCGGCGCCGCGGCGACGACAACACGCCGCCGTCGGCGTATTACCTGCTGTCGGCCGGTGACAGCGTACTGGACGTGCAGCCGTCGATGCCGCAGTCGTTGCAACGACGTCTGGCGGATCTGAATGAATACAACCAGGACTTCGAGCGCTTCAGCGCCGATTCCGGTCCGCAGCGCAGCGCCAGCCTGATGCGCGACCCCGCTGTCATGCTGGCGTTGAGCGATGGGGCCACCGTGGCCGCCATCGACCGGCAGTTCGTCAAAGCCGATTCGCTCGCCGGCTACATGCAGCGGCAGTCCGACCGGCTGTTCAATCTATTCGGAATCACGGCCTTCACCATGGGTGTTGCGTACCTGGTGTACGACAAGATCACCGAGAGCAAGGCCCTGCTGATGTTCTACGTGCTGATTCTGTTCGTCAGCCTGCTGATCTTCTATTTCTTCCAGACCAAGCGCTGGTTCGGCAAGTACCTTGCTTATCGCGCCCTGGCCGAGACGCTGCGCGTGCGCTTCTACCTGGCAGTTGCCGGCATCGATCGGGTGCAAAGCCGCGCCCTGATCACGCTGACCGGCATCAGCCGCTTTGCGGGTTTCGGCTGGATCTGCTTCGTGCTCGACGCGATCGAGCCGGTTGCGGCCAACGGCGCCGCCGCCGATGACAACCCCGCACTGCGCGCCCGTCTGGTCGATCAGGACTGGATCGAGGATCAGTATCGCTATTTCGTACGCAAGGTCGCCGCCATGGAGAAGCATCGCTTCTGGATCGGGCGACTCAAGAACGGCGTGTTCATCGTGGTGCTGATCGTGCTGTCGGTGATGTTCATGTTCGGTGGTGCGCTGCACGACGTCGACGCGCGCCCCGGTCTGCCGCTGAAAAACGTTTTGACATTTTTCAGCGGTACCCTGGCGGTGGTGCTTGGGGTCTGGGAACTGCGCCAGAACAAGATGGCCGTGCAGGAGCTGCTGTGGCAATACCGTAACCAGCTCAGTCAGTATCAGCGCGCACGCCGGGCGCTGCAGCGTATCAGCAGCCGCAGCCGGCGCGACGCGGTGCTCGAGGAGCTGGGGGAAAACTCGCTGATGGAGATCTATCTGTGGGCGATCCATCGCTATCACCGCGAGCACGCGCCACCATCCGCGTTCTGAATCTTCATTCGACACACAGGGGCCTAAGGCTATGGAATTAGCGACACGCGATATGGAAGCCGGCATTCTCGGCATCACCCTCTCCGGCCGCATGGATATCGTCGGCACACAGCAGATCGACCTGAAACTGACCTCGCTGACCACGACAAAAAAAGCGCAGATTCTGGTGGATCTGTCCCAGGTCAGCTTTCTGGCTTCGATCGGCATCCGTACGCTGGTCAACGTCGCCAAGGCGCAAAAGTTGCGCGGCGGCACGCTGGTGCTCTACAAGCCGACCGATCAGGTCGAGGACGTCCTCAACGCCACCGGCATCCAGGCCATCATTCCGGTCGCGCACGACATGGCACAGGCCCGGCGGGCGCTCGGGGTGTCCTGATCCCTCATGTCCAAGGCAGCATCCTCGAAGCTTGAGATGCCGGCGACACTCGCCGGAATCCAGGCGCTGGAACGCTGGGTCGCCAGCCTTGCGGCAAAGTGGCAGCTTCCTGCCTCGCTCGCCCACCGCCTGGATCTGTGCCTGACCGAATCGGTCAGTAACGTGATTGCCTACGGCTATCCCAAGAGCGCGGCCGGCACCGTCACCATTCACGGCTGGCAGGAGTCCGACCGACTGATCGTGCGCATCGATGACGATGGGGCGGCGTTCGATCCGACGCGATATGTACCGCCGGAACTGCCGCAGTCGCTGGATGAGGCCAGCATCGGCGGCCGCGGAATTCGGCTGGTGCGGCACTACGCCGACGAGATTCATTACCGCCGCCTGGCAACGCTGAACCAGCTCACGCTGGTGTTCCGGTGTGCCGGCGCCAGCAAAAATAATTGTAAGATAGCCTTGCAAAACTAGCGGCGCCTGCGCTTACGCGCGCGCGCTTCCTTTCAACGGCAGGCGGTCAGTCAGGCGCACGATTGGTCAATCGATCCCAACCCTTTGCCTTCGTACGCGATCTTGCCACCCGTTGGGACGTGATCGCGATCGTGGTCGTGATCGGACTGCTGACCTTCTTTTCCGAGGCCAGCCGCGGCCTGTTCGAGCCGCTGTCGAGGCTGTCGGCGACGCCGCTGTCGCTCGATCCGCGCAACCTGCCGTTTTACGCTGCGCGCACCACGCTGCGCATGTTCGTGGCGCTGGCTTTTTCGGTGCTGTTCACTTTCACCTATGCCACCTGGGCGGCCAAGAACCAGCGCGCCGAAAAGCTGCTGGTACCGATCCTGGACATCCTGCAGTCGGTGCCGGTGCTCAGTTTCATCTCGGTCACTGCCGTGTTCTTCATGTCGCTGGCTCCAGGACGGGTGCTGGGCGCCGAATTCGTCGCGATCTTCGCGATCTTCACCGCCCAGGCCTGGAACATGGCGTTCTCCTTCTACCAGTCGCTGCGCACCGTACCGTACGAGCTCGAGGAGGCGGCGGCGTCGTTTCACCTGACCCCGTGGATGCGCTTCTGGCGGCTCGAGGTGCCGTTCGCGATGCCGGCGCTGCTGTGGAACACGCTGATGTCGATGTCGGGCGCGTGGTTCTTCGTCGTGACCTCCGAGGCCGTGACCGTCGGCAACACCAACGTCGCGCTGCCGGGCGTGGGTTCCTATATCGCGGTGGCGATCCAGCAGCGCTCGCTGGTGGCGATCGGCTGGGCGATTCTCACCATGTTCATCGTGATCCTGCTGTATGACCAGCTGATCTTCCGGCCGCTGGTGGTGTGGGGCGACCGCTTCCGCATCGACCAGGAGGTCGGCAGCTTCGCGCCCGACTCGTGGGCGCTGACCATGTTCCGGCGTTCGCGGCTCGTGACCGGTATGCGGCTGCTGTTCAATGCGGTGATTCGCTGGACCAGCCGCCGGGCACCCCGGCCGCAACTGTTGCTGCGCGCCACCAGCGCCACGATGCGCGTCGGGCGTCGGGCGGATGTTCTATGGTTCGCGCTGCTGGTGGTGGTGGTGATGCTGTCCATATGGCACATCGCCCGGGTGCTGATCGGGGAGACCAGCGAGCACGAGGCGCTGCAGGTGGTCGGCCTGACCGCGCTGACGATGCTGCGCGTGATGATCCTGATCGCGCTGGCGAGCGTGGTGTGGGTGCCGATCGGCATCTGGGTGGGCCTGCGCCCGCGCGCCACGCAGATCGTGCAGCCGATCGCGCAGTTCCTGGCGGCATTTCCCGCGAACCTGCTGTTTCCGCTGGCGGTGTTCGGCATCGTGAGCTTCACGCTCAATCCGGACGTGTGGCTCAGTCCGCTCATGATCCTGGGCACCCAGTGGTACATTCTTTTCAACGTCATCGCCGGCGCCTCGGCCATGCCGACCGAGCTGCGCTACGCCGCCGATAATTTGGGCATTCGCGGCTGGCTGTGGTGGCGCAAGGTAGCGCTGCCCGGGGTGCTGCCCTACTACGTGACCGGCGCCATCACCGCCTCGGGCGGCTCCTGGAACGCGGCCATCGTGGCGGAATATGCCCGATGGGGCGAGGTCGAGGTCAAGGCGCACGGCATCGGCTCCTACCTGGCCGACGCCACCATCGCCGGTGACTTTCACCGCATCATCCTCGGCACCACGGTGATGTGTTTGTTCGTTATCGTCATCAACCGGACGCTTTGGCGGCCGTTGTACTATTTTGCGGAACGGCGATTTCGCCTGACCTGAAGGCTAAGGCGATGGAGGCGAGCATGAATACCGCACCCGAGCTGATGACCGAGCGGCTGCTGTCGGTACAGGAAGTCTGCAAGTCGTTTCACAAGCCCGACGGCGGCGAGCTGCTGGTGCTCGAGGGTGTCAACCTGACCTTGCAGGCTGGCCAGATCGTTGGCCTGCTGGGCCGCTCCGGCTCCGGCAAATCCACCCTGCTGCGCCTGATTGCGGGCCTGGCCGAGCCCAGCGCCGGCACGCTCAGCTTCCGCGGCCAGATGATCGCCGGCTGCGCCACCGGCATCGCCATGGTATTCCAGAGCTTCGCGCTGTTTCCCTGGCTTACCGTCTACGAAAACGTCGCGCTCGGGCTCGAGGCGCAGGGCATGGACAAGGCGCAGATCCGCAAGCGCTCGCTGGCGGCCATCGACCTGATTGGGCTGGACGGCTTCGAATCAGCTTACCCGCGCGAGCTGTCCGGCGGTATGCGCCAGCGCGTCGGCTTCGCCCGCGCGTTGGTGGTACATCCGGATATCCTGCTGATGGACGAGCCGTTCTCGGCGCTCGACGTGCTGACCGCCGAAACACTGCGTACCGACTTCCTCGACCTGTGGGCCGAAGGCCAGATGCCGATCAAGGGCGTGATTCTGGTCACCCACAACATCGAGGAGGCGGTACTGATGTGCGATCGCATCCTGGTGTTCGGCAGCAACCCGGGCCGCATCCTCAGCGAAATCGACGTCACGCTGCCGCAGCCGCGCAAGCGTCTGGACCCCAAGTTCCGCGAGCTGGTCGAACGCATCTACGTCGAAATGACTTCGCGCCGCGGTGGCGCTGCGCCCACGGCCCGTGCCGAGCGCTTTCCGGGTCAGGGCATCGGCAGCGTGTTGCCGCGGGTGTCATCCAACCTGCTCGCCGGCCTGATGGAGACCCTGGCCGCGCCGCCGTTCAATGGCGCCGCCGATCTGCCCAAGATCGCCTCCGACCTGCAGATGGAGATCGACGAGCTGTTCCCGGTGGCAGAAACACTGCAGATGATGCGCTTCGCCGAGGTCGAAGGCGGCGATATCCGCCTCACCCCCGAGGGCATGGCCTTCGCGACCGCGGAGATCGATGTTCGCAAGCAGATCTTTGCGCGTCACCTGCTGAACTACGTGCAGCTTGCCGCGCACATCAAGCGGGTGCTCGATGAGCGCGCCTCGCACTCGGCGCGCAAAAGCCGTTTCATCGACGAGCTCGAGGACTTCATGGGCGAGAACGACGCCGAGCAGACCCTGCGCGCCGTGATCAGCCTGGCGCGCTACGCCGAAGTGTTCGCCTACGATGATGCCAACGAGACTTTCAACCTCGAAAATCCAGTCTGAGCACGCGGCGCGGTAGGCGATTTTCCGATGCCTACCGCAATCCGTGAACGCTCAGGTGAAATGGCTCCTGCACCGTCACCGTAAGCCGATCCAGTCCTGCGCTCTTCAGTTGAGCGCGAACTTCGTCAGGCTCGAAGGCGGCGCACAGCGAGTTGAAGAAATCGCGCCGCAGGATCTCCGGCTCGTTGGCCGAAGTGGCATCCACCAGCTGCTGCGCCTGCTCGATGCTCGTCGGCCGACGCAGATCCGCCGCGAATACCGCGCAGCCTTGAGGCGCGGCCTGCGCGATGGTCTGCCACAGCACCTGTGGCCGGTGCAGCTGATGCAGCAGGCTGTGACTCATGATGAGCTGCCAGGGCTCATCCGGCAGCGCGCAGTCCGGAATGATGCCGTACTGAAAGCTCAGCCGTTGCTGCAACAAGGGCTGCTCCGCCACGGTTTGCTGCGCCAGCTGCAGCATGGGCTGCGAGCCATCGACGCCAACGAACTGCGCGCCCGGAAAAGCGCGCGCAAAGCGCAGCAGCACATCGCCGGAACCACAGCCCAGATCCAGCACCGGCCCGCTCAGGCGCAACCGCGGATACAGCCGCTGAAACATGGCCACTCGGGCGCCGTGCGAGGCGCTGAAATCAGCCCGGTGATAGGCCAGCGCCTGTTCGGGATCGTCCATCAACTCGGGCTCGAGGATTCGCTGCATAGTTGCTATTGATCCATATAGGGTACAGACTTGGCGTAGATGCTGTTTTAGGGGTCCCAACGGGAAACAGTATGTGGCTGGCGTCCGAAATGGCGGCCTTCGCGCATGTGTCCGAACTCAAGTCATTCACCGCCGCGGCCCGCGCCCTTGGCGTCCCCAAGGTAGCCGTCAGTCGCGCCATCTTAAGCCTCGAGCGCCGGCTCGGAACCAAGCTGCTCAACCGCACCACCCGGCGCGTCGAACTCACGCCGGCCGGCGCGCTGTTGCAGCCGCACAGCCAGCGGCTGCTGCATGAAGTTGAATCGGTGCGGGCGCGCTTTGCGCAAACCGTGCCCGGGGAGCGGCGGCTGCGCGTGATCGTGGATCCGGGCTACGGCCGGCTGCTGGTGACGCCGCTGATTCCGCGCTTCCTCGAGGTGTATGCGGACTTCAATTTGCAGGTGACCGTGGTCGACCGGCTGCCAAGCGGGCCCGGCGATGACTGGGATCTGCTGATCTGCAATCTCGATCGCGGCGAACGCGAATTCGACCGCGCCCGCACGCTGGCCCGCACGCCGTTGGGCGACCCGCCGCTGCTGCTTTGCGCCACGCCGGCCTACCTGAGCCGTCACGGACGTCCGCGCACGCCCGGCGCGCTGGCCGATCACAGCGTGCTGCGCGCCACCGAGGCAGCTGGCGATGGTGAGGCCGCGGCGCCGACGCTGCAGCTGCGACGCGACCGCCAGTCGCGCGCCGGCGCGCGCGAGGCGGCCCACCGCGAAGGCGAACATCAGCAGGTGCGCCTGCGCCCGGCGCTGCAGGTCAACGATCCGGCATTGGTCCATTCGAGCACCGCGGCCGGCCTCGGCATCGGCGTGCTGCCGGAATTCTTATGCCGTCAGGGGCTGGCCATGGGCAAACTTGAGCGGGTGCTGCCCGAATGGCAGGTGGCCACGCCGCTGCAGCTGCAGGCGCTTTACGCCGCCAGCCACAGCGCCGCCGCCGCGATTCGCCAGTTCGTAGAATTCCTGCTCGCCAACATGATCCCGGTGCTCAGCGGCAGGCCCTGACGAGCCCAGGCAGCTCACGCACCCCTACAGCAGCTCCGGATCCGCATCGGCGACGCTGGCGGCGCCGGATTTGATGACGCGCAGCAGACTCAGTGACTGCGGCAACAGGTGCTCGGCGTAAAAGCGGGCGGTCTGCAGCTTGGCGCGATAGAAGCTTTGCGCGCCGCCCGCTGCCGTGCCGCCGGTAAGGCGCTGGCTGGCGATCGCGGCGCTGCGCGCCATCAGTGCGCCTCCCAGCACGCGCCCGCACAAGTGCAGATACGGAACGGCGACCGCGTAGGCGCGCGGCGCAGCCTCGTCCATTTGCGCTCGCACGATCTCGGTCGCATCACGCAGCAGCGTCAGGGCCTCGATCGCGGCATTGCGGCAGCCGCGGATCACGGCATCGCTGCCCTTCAGATCGTTCAGCTCACGCATGCACTCAGACAGCAGCGCGGTCATTGCCGCCCCGCGGTCACGCTTAAGCTTGCGGCCGATGAGGTCATTGGCCTGGATGCCGGTGGTGCCTTCATAGATTGAGGTGATGCGCGCATCGCGCAGCGTCTGTGCCACGCCGGTCTCCTCGATGAAACCCATGCCGCCGTGGATCTGCACCGCCAGCGAGGCGAGCTCGACCGCCTGATCGGTGCACCAACCCTTGACGATCGGAATCAGCAGCTCACCGCGCATCTGCGCCGCCTGGCGCGCCTGTTCGCCCCGCTCGCCGCGGCCGCGATCCAGCTGCAGCGCCGCGTACAGCGCCAGCGAGCGCATAGCCTCGACATTGGCACGCACGGTCAGCAGCATGCGTCGCACGTCCGGGTGATGAGCGATGCTCAGCGCGGCCTCGCCGCGAGCACCGGCCGGACGGCCCTGCACCCGGGTATGCGCCCAGGCGCTCGCCTGCTGGCGTGCCAGCTCGCTCAGACCGATCCCCTGAACCCCGACCGACAGGCGCGCGGTGTTCATCATGATGAACATGTATTCCAGCCCGTGATGCGGCGCTCCGATCAGATAGCCGAGCGCGCCGCCGCGATCCCCGTACGACATCACGCAGGTCGGGCTGGCGCGGATGCCCAGCTTGTGCTCGATTGACACGCAGCGAAGGTCGTTGGGCTCACCAAGCTTGCCATCCGGTCCGTACAGGCGCTTGGGCACCGCAAACAGCGAGATCCCCTTGACGCCGGGCGGGGCGCCGTCGATGCGCGCCAGCACCAGGTGCACGATGTTGGGGGTGAAATCGTGCTCGCCGTAGGTGATGAAGATCTTCTGACCGCTGATACGATAGTGATCGCCCTCGGGCGTGGCACGCGTGCGGATCGCGCCCAGGTCCGAACCGGCCTGCGACTCGGTCAGGTTCATGGTGCCGGCCCACTCGCCGCTCACGATCTTCGGCAGCAGCTGCTGCTGCAGGCTCTGCGAGCCGGCCCGCTCGAGCGCCTCGGCGGCGCCGTGCGCCAGCAGCGGACACAACATGAAGGCGACGTTGGCGCCGGCGAAGATCTCCTCGACCGCGGCGTTGAGCGCCAGCGGCGCGCCTTGACCGCCGAATTCCGGGGATGGGCTCAGCTGGGTCCAGCCGCCGTCCACGAATGCCCGGTAGGCATCGCGAAATGCCGCCGGCATCTGCACCACGCCGTCGCGAAAGCTCGCACCGCTGCGATCGCCGTCGCGATTGATCGGCGCCAGCACCTGCTCGGCGAAACGCGCCGCCGCCTCGAGCACCGACTGCGCCAGCTCGCGCGAGAATTCGTGATATCGCGGCAGCGATGACAGCGCGCTGACATCGAGCAGCTCGTCGAGCACGAACTGCAGATCGGCGATCGGTGCCTGATACATTGCCGCGAGTCTACGCGAACACTCGCGGCGCGCAGCCGCGCGTCGTCGCGATGGCGCGTCAGCTGCGCTGAAACACCCGCCGCCACCAGGACACGGGCGCTCGCGCGACCGGTGCCACCGGTTTGCGCGCCGCCGGCGATCGCGGCAGGGTCTTCTTGTTGTACGGATCGAAACCGCCCCCGCTAGTGCGCGCCGCAGAGCCAGTGGGCGCGGCAACGCGCGCCGCCGGCGCACCCGGCTTGCCGCCGTGCTTGGGTTTGGGCGGTTCCTCGCCTTCGATGGACAGGCCGGAGATATCAATCTTGCGGATCAGCTGCGAGGTCGTGACCATCGCCAGGCGCGCGGTATCCGCGGCCCACTGCCACATCGGGCGCGCCGAGACTTTCGGCGCGCTCGCATCACTGGCTGGCTTACGATCGGATGTCGGCATACGACGTCGGCTACGTCCCCACGGCCCTTCGGCTCGATACCATAGCGCAATCAACGCTCGATGGCGGAGCGGGAATGTGACGCATTTCGCGCTCCGACACGGCCGCGCGCCGGAATTGTGAGCTGGCGCGCGCGATGCGCAGCGGCGAGGCGGCACGATAGGCCATGCCTCCGCCCGCTCTCACTCAGGTCGAGCCGCTCTCGAACCACAACGTCGCGGTAGTCATGGATCGAGAATTCATTGCCCGCAATCAGATCGTCGAGCGCTACTTGAGCGGCCGGCTACCGCTAAAGGGCGCGCAGGATTTCGAACGCTACTGTCGCGAAAACCCCGAGCTGCTGGATGAGCTCGCCCTGTCCGAGCGCATCGGCGCCGCGCTGCGGCTGCTGGA
This sequence comes from Steroidobacteraceae bacterium, assembly GCA_036502265.1. Taxonomy (GTDB): domain Bacteria; phylum Pseudomonadota; class Gammaproteobacteria; order Steroidobacterales; family Steroidobacteraceae; genus FEN-1191. The sequence goes on from DASXYW010000021.1 coordinate 11,143, forward strand.
TGCCGGCGGCCGGGCGATGCCGTGGGAGCCGACGCCGAAGCGCTGGTGGGAAAAGCCCGCAGTGCTGGTTGCAACCGCGGTGCTGGCACTGGCCTTGGGCGTCACCTGCCTGGCGCTGCAGAATCGCACTTCGGGGCTGCAGCAGCAGCTCAACACGCTGCGGCACCGCCTGGCGGTGCAGCCGCTGGATCCAGCCACCGCCACGCGCACCATTACCGTGATCCCCAGTCGCACCGGGCCGATGCCGCACAGCGTGCTCGGCATCGGTGGCGCTCAGGCGCAGATGGCGGACCTGAAGTTTGACCTGTCGTGGTCGCAGTTCAGCGTCTATCGGGTCATCATCGATCGCATTGATCAGGGCCGGGTGGCAGTGCTGCACGACCTGCAGCGCGACTCCGCCGGCAACGTGCATCTGGAACTCAACAGCACGGCCCTGGGGCCAGGCGAGTACCAGTTCAGCTTCGAGGGACTCACCTGGCGCGGTGACCCGGTGCCTCAGGCCTGGGCGACCATCACGGTGGTGCGTTAGTAGAGCACCGTGCGCGGGGCCACCCGCACGACCGAACGGGTGGACAGCCAGCCCGCCAGGCCCACCACCAGCACCGCCCCCGACACGCCGATGCCCCAGAGCCCGGCATTGAAGCGGTATTTCAGATCCAGCGTGTGCGCCAGCCAGGCTCCGCCGAGCGCCGCGCCGGTGGCGGCCAAAAGGCCTGCCACTGCTCCCAGCAGCGCGAACTCCGCCAGCACGCTCTGAAGGATCATGCCGTGTCGGGCTCCGAGCACGCGCAGCACGGCGGTTTCGTACAAGCGCTCTTCGCGGCTGGCCTGCACCGCCGCCAGCAGCAGTGTCAGGCCGGCCAGCAGCGTGAACAGAAACACCGTCTGCACCGCGGTCACGGCCTTGTCGACCACCGCGCGAATCTGCGCCAGTAGATCCCCCACATTGAAGATCGACACGCCCGGAAAGCGATGCACCAGGCTCGCCATCGCACCGCCGCTGGGCTGCAGGAACGCGCTGGTCATGTAGGTGCCGGCACTGGCCTCCAGCAGGCCCGGCGGAAACATCACAAAAAAATTCGGGCGGAAACTGTCCCACTTGACGCGCCGGAAGCTCGCGACCGTCACCTCGTAGTCCTCGCCGCCGACGTCGAACTTGAGCCGGTCGCCAAGCTTCAGTCCCAGGGATTCCTGATAGTCCTCGGCCAGCGACACCAGCGGCTTGCCCTGGTCGGCTGGGCTCCACCAGTGGCCCTCGGTGATGCGATTGTCATCCCCCAGCTCGTTCGACCAGGTCAGGTTCTGCTCGCGCTCGGCGAAATTGCGCCCGCGCATCCCGGGGAAATGCAGCGTCGAGAGCGGCTGATCGTTGATGCTGAGCAGCCGGCCGCGGATCATCGGTAGCATGCGCGTCAGGTGTGCGCCCTGCGCGCTCAGCGCATGTTCGAAGTCGGCGCGCTGATCGGGCGGGATGTTGACGAAGAAATAATTCGGCACGTCAGCCGGCAGGCTGGCGCGCCAGTCGGTGACCAGATCATCGCGCAGGATCGCCAGCGCCAGCAGCAGCATGATGCCAAGTCCAAAGGCGACGATCTGGCTGATGCTCTCGGTGCGCCGGCGCGCCAGGTTGGCGATACCGTAACGCCAGGCCACGCCGGCCGAGGCGCGGATATGCGCGCTGGCGCGCACCAGCAGCCAACCGGCGATTCCCAGCGCCAGCACCGCGCCGGACAGGCCCAGCAGAAACCACAGGCTCAGGGACCATCGCCCGAGCGCGCCATAGACCACGCCGGCGATTGCCAGCAGCACCGGCGCACCGGCGCCCAAATAACTCAAGGCCGGCGGTCCGGCGTCACGCCGCAGCACCCGCAGCGCCGGCACCCGCATCAGCTGCAGCAGCGAGGGCAGCGCGAAGCCGGCCAGAACCGCCAACGCGACCACGAAGCCGATCACGGCCGGGATCGGACCGGCCGACGGCAGATCGGCGCGCAGCAGGCCGCGCAACACCCGCACCAGCCACAGCTGTGTCAGCCAGCCAGCGCCCGAACCAATCGCGCTGGCCACCGCCGCCAGCAACAGCAGCTGCCACAGATTGACCGCCAGCACCAGCCGACGCGAGGCGCCCAGCGTCTTCATCAGCGCCACCACATCCAGGTGACGGCGCACGTAACTGCGCGCGCTCATCGCGATCGCCACCGCGCACAGCAACACTGCGACCAGACTGGCCAGCGCCAGGAAGCGCGCCGCGCGCTTGGCGGCATCGCCGATCTGGGGACTGGCGTCGGCCACATCCTCGACCCGCTCGTGCGCGTCGGTCTGCAGCCCATGCCAGCCTCGAAACGCCTCGAGCTGCGAGCGCGGGCCGGCGAGCAGCAGCACGTAGCGCACCCGGCTGCCGGGCTGGATGAGCTGGGTCGCGGCCAGATCGGCGTCGTTGATCAGCACCGCGGCGGCGAACTCAACGAAGGTCGAGCTCTGGTCCGGGCGCGAGATCAGAATGCGCGTCACGCGTAGCGTGCGCGAGCCGACGCTCAGCTCGCTGCCGATGCCGGCACCCAGAGCCGCGGCGACGCGCGAATCCGGCCATGCTTCCCCGGGCGCCGGTATGTCATGGGTCACGACGCCGGCGGCAAAGGGGCGTTCGGCCACCGTGAGCTGACCGCGCAGCGGATAGCCCTCGCTGACCGCGCGCACGTTAGCAAGCTGATTGGCATCGCCCTTGAACACCGCCGACAGCGTCGTGGTCAGGCGCGCGCTGGCCAGCTCAAGCCGCCGCGCCTTTGCGGTTTCCTCGGCGGGGATCGGCGCATCGGACTCCACCCGCAGGTCCGCCGCCAGCACCTCGCTGGCCTGCAGCTCCACGGCGCGGCCGATGCGATCGACCAGGAAGCCCACGCCGCTGAGTGCGGCCACGGCGATGCTCAACGACAGCCACAGGATCGCCAGTTCGCCGGAATGCCATTCGCGCCGCAGAGCGCGCACTGCCAGTAGCAGGCTTCGCATGCTCAAGGGCGCAGTGCGCCGGCCTCCATCGTCAACACTCGCTCGCAGCGAGCCGCGAGCGCGGTCTCGTGCGTGACCAGCACCAGCGTGGTGGCCGAGCCGCGGTTGAGTTCGAACAGCAGCTGCGCAATGCGCTCGCCGGTGGCGGTATCAAGGTTGCCGGTCGGCTCATCGGCGAACAGCACCGTGGGCGTTCCGACCGAGGCGCGCGCCAGAGCCACGCGCTGCTGCTCGCCGCCGGAGAGCTGGCGCGGATAATGCCCGAGGCGTGGCGTGAGGCCGACCCGCTCGAGCATGTCGTGCGCGGCCGCGCGCGCATCGCCGCGTCCGGCCAGCTCCAGCGGCAGCATGACGTTTTCGAGCGCAGTCAGTGACGGCAGCAGATGAAACGACTGGAACACGAAACCGACCCGCTCGGCGCGCACACGCGCGCGGCCGTCCTCGTCCAGCGCACTCAAGGGCTCACCAGCCAGCAGCACCTCGCCGGAGCTCGGCAGATCCAGCCCCGCAAGCAGCGCCAGCAGGGTCGACTTGCCGGCGCCCGAAGGTCCTACGAGCGCAATCGACTCGCCCCGGGCGACCTCGAACGAGACCTCGCGCACGATGGTCAGCGGACCTTCCGGACTGCTAACCTCCTTGCTCAACGATCGGGCTTCAAGAACGATGTCACGCGTCATCGGTTTCCTGGGGGCGTTGCTGCTGGCGGCGGTGCTGCCCGCAGCCGCACCGCCGCCCATCCTGGTGTTCGGCGATAGCCTTAGCGCCGGCCACGGCATTCGCGTCGAACAGGGCTGGGTGAGCTTGCTGGCACGCAAGATCACCCAGACAGGGTACGGATTCGCCGTGATAAACGCCAGCAGCAGCGGCGAGACCAGCGCCGGCGGCCTGGCGCGTCTGCCGCACGCGCTCGACCTGCAGCAGCCGCGCATCCTGATACTCGAGCTCGGCGCCAATGATGGCCTGCGCGGCCTGCCGCTGGCCGGCACGCGCGACAACCTCGACAGAATGATCACGCTGGCGCAGGCGCGCGGTGTCAGCGTACTGCTGATCGGCATGCGGCTGCCGCCCAACTATGGCGAGCGCTACACCAGCCAGTTCCAGAGCATGTATACCGATCTGGCGCAGGCCCACCATCTGGCGCTGGTGCCGTTCCTGCTCGAATCGGTGGCCCTGAACCCGGCGATGATGCAGGACGACGCGCTGCATCCGAACGCGCAGGCCCAGCCATTGTTGCTGGATACGGTCTGGCCCAAACTAGAGCCGTTGCTGCAGAAACTGCACAAGGGGAGCTGAGCGTGGACAGATTCTGGTTGCCGCAGTATCCACCCGCGGTACCGGCCGACATCGATCCGTACGAGATCGAGTCGCTCAAGACACTGGTCGAGGACGCCTGCAGCCGCTACGCCGATCGCATTGCCTATTACAGCATGGGCACGTCGATGACCTACAGTGAGCTCGACGCCCGCTCGCGCGCCTTCGGCGCCTGGCTGCAGCAGAGCGCCGGCCTGAAGAGCGGCGATCGCATCGCCATCATGCTGCCCAACCTGCTGCAGTATCCGATCGCGATGTTCGGCGCGATGCGCGCCGGATTGACGGTGGTCAACACCAATCCGCTCTACACCGCCGCCGAGCTCGAACACCAGCTCAAGGACTCGGGCGCCTCGGCGGTGGTGGTGCTGGAAAACTTCGCCGCCACGCTCGAGCAGGCGATGCCGGGCACACGGGTGCGTCAGGTGATCGTGACCGGTGTCGGCGACCTGTTGAACTGGCCCAAGGGCGCCATCATCAATTTCGTCCTGCGCCGCGTGCACAAGAAGGTGCCGCGCTGGTCGATCCCGGAATTTCGAACCTTCAGGCAGGTGCTGGCCGAGGGTCGCAGTCAGCGACTGTTGCCGGTGCACCTGGATCGTAACGATCTGGCTTACCTGCAGTACACCGGCGGCACCACCGGCGTTGCCAAGGGGGCGATGCTGACCCACGGCAACCTGATCGCTAACGTGCTGCAGTGTCGAGCCTGGTTCCAGCAGGTCGCGCTCGAGGAGGCCACTTACGTCTGCGCGCTGCCGCTCTATCACATCTTTTCGCTGACGGCGAACTGCTGGTTGTTCACCGCGTTGGGGGGCAGCGGCATGCTGATCGCCAATCCGCGCGACTGTCCGGCGCTGGTGCAGGAGCTCAAGCGCTACCGGCCGTCGTTCTTCTTTGGCGTGAACACGCTATTCAATGCGCTGATGAATCAGCCCGAGTTCGCGCGGCTGGATTTCTCGCGTCTGCGCGGCGCGGTGGCCGGCGGCATGGCCCTGCAGAGCAGTGTCGCGCAGCGCTGGAAGCAGATCACCGGTTGCACGCTCACCCAGGGCTGGGGCCTGACCGAGGCCTCACCGGTCGGCTGCGTCGGCAAGCTGGTGCCGCCCGACGATGATCTCACCGGCTCGATCGGGCTGCCGGTGTCCTCCACCGAACTCACGATCCGCGACGACGATGGAGCGGTGCTGCCGATCGGCGCGGTCGGCGAGATCTGCCTGCGCGGCCCGCAGGTGATGCGCGGTTACTGGCAGCGGCCGGAGGAGACCGCCAAGGTCATGCTGCCCGACGGCTGGCTGCGCACCGGCGATGTCGGCCGCTTCGATGACCGCGGCTTCGTCTACATCGAGGACCGCAAGAAGGACATGATCATCGTCTCGGGCTTCAAGGTGTATCCGAACGAGATCGAGGACCAGATCGCCCGTTGCCCCGGCGTGGTGGAAGTGGCTGCGGTGGCGCAGTCGGATGAGCACTCGGGCGAGGTCGTGGCGCTGTTCATCGTGCGCAAGGACCCGTCGCTCACTGAGCAGGCGATCAAGCAGTACGCGCAGCAGTACCTGACCGGGTACAAGCGCCCGGCCGCGGTCTATTTTCGCGACGAGCTGCCGAAGACCAATGTCGGCAAGATTCTGCGCCGCGAGCTGCGGGATGCGCTGGCCAGCGAGCGGTCACGCGCCGACGGCCAAGCTTAAGGCGATCTGCTGCTGGATCGCGGCCGCGGCCGCACGCGGATCGGCCGCATCGCGGATCGGACGTCCGATCACGACGTAGTCGGCCCCATACTCGAACGCCTGGCGCACGCTGACCACGCGCTTCTGGTCATCCTGCGCCAGGTTGTCGACCGGTCGCACGCCCGGGGTCACCACGATCAGGCGCGGGTCGATGCCGGCGCGCAGCGCTTTGACTTCGTGGGCCGAGCTGACCACCCCGTCGCAGCCGGCCTGAAGCGCGCGGCGCGCCCGCGACAGCACCAGCTGCTCGACGTCGCATTGGAAGCCAAGATCCGCAAGATCGCCGCGATCCAGGCTGGTGAGCGCGGTGACGGCCAGGATGCCAACGTCACCCTTGGCGGCCGCCGCGGCCTCCATCATGGCCTGATTGCCGTGCACCGTGGTGAAGCTGACGCCGCGATTGCGCAGCTGGCGCACGGCGGCCGCGACCGTGGCCGGAATATCGAAGAATTTCAGATCGACGAAGACCTTGTGACCGCGCGCGGCGATCCAGTCCAGCAGCGCGAAGTATTCGCCGCCCATGAACAGCTCGAGTCCGAGCTTGTAGAACGCCACTGAATCACCAAGTCGCTCCACCAGGGCGCGAGCCGCAGCCGCATCGGCCAGGTCGAGCGCGAAGATCAGGCGCTCGCGTGCGGGGATGCGCTCGCCGGGCATCGCTAGGTCCTCTCTGCGGGGTCGAACAGTCGGCGGTGTTCGAGAATAGCATAGCGATCGGTCATGCCGGCCACGTAGTCGGCCACGGTGCGGGCCCGACCCTCGACGCCGTCGCGTTGCTCGGCACGCTGCGCGACGTCGCGATGCTCGCAGGGCATCAACTTGATGTCCTCCATAAAAGCGGTGAACAGCGCGCCCAGCACCCGCTTGGCCTTGGTGGTCATGCGCAGCACGCGCTGGTGCCGATAGACGCGCTCGCGCAGGAATTGCTTCAGCTCGATCTGCTGCGCGCGCATCGGCGCGCTCATCCCCATGAGCGGCTCGCTTAAGCCTCGCACCGCATCGATATCGGCCGGCTGTGCGCGTTGGATGCGCGTAAGGCTCGACTCGATCACGTCGATCACCACCTCGTTCACTAGGCGGCGCACGGTTTCGTGCACGCGCCGACGACCTTGCAGGTCCGGATAGGCGCGCATCACGGCCTCGAACTGCCGTCCCACCAGCGGCACCTGCGCGGCTTCCTCGAGCGTGATCAACCCGGCACGGATGCCGTCGTCGACGTCGTGATTGTTGTAGGCGATCTCATCGGCAAGATTGGCGAGCTGCGCCTCCAGCCCCGGCTGAGCTCGCGTCAGGAAGCGCTCGCCGATCTCACCGAGCTGGCGGGCGTTGGCGGGCGCGCAGTGCTTCAGGATGCCCTCGCGGCATTCGAAGGTGAGGTTCAGGCCGGGGAACGACGCGTAGCGCTCTTCGAGCTCGTCGACGGTGCGCAGCGACTGCAGGTTGTGCTCGAATCCGCCGTAGTCGCGCATGCATTCGTTCAGCGCGTCCTGCCCGGCGTGACCGAACGGCGTGTGACCCAGGTCGTGCGCCAGCGCGATCGCCTCGGTCAGGGTTTCGTTGAGTGACAGCGCGCGAGCAATCGAGCGCCCGATCTGCGCCACCTCGAGCGAGTGCGTCACCCGGGTGCGAAACAGATCGCCCTCGTGATTGACGAATACCTGCGTCTTGTAGGCGAGCCGCCGGAACGCATTCGAATGAATGATGCGATCGCGGTCGCGCTGGAATTCGCTGCGATATTGCGGCGCCGGCTCGGGATAGCGCCGGCCGCGAGTGCGCTCGTCATCGGCGGCGTAGACGGCCAGTGCGCCGCCGCCGCTCATCCGAAGTGCGCCGCCAGCGTGTCACGCAGCGCGGCGTCAGGGTAATCACTGCTGACCATGGCCTCCCCCAAGCCGGCCAGCAGCACCAGCCGCACGCGTCCGGACTGGACCTTCTTGTCCACCCGCATGAAATCGAGCGCGCGTGCCGCACCGATGCGCGGCGCCTCCACCGGCAAGCCAGCCTGCTGCAGCAGAGCGCGCAGGCGCGTCACCACCGAGCGGTCGAGCTTACCTAGGCGCTGCGACATCTCCGCCGCCATCAGCATACCGGTAGCCACGGCCTCGCCGTGATGCCAGTCGGTGTAACCGGTGGCCGACTCGATGGCGTGGCCGAAGGTGTGGCCCAGGTTCAACAGCGCGCGCTCGCCCTGCTCGCGCTCATCGCGCGCCACGATCTGGGACTTGATCTGGCAGGAGCGATAGATGGCGAACCCCAGCGCGGGCGGTGATCGCGTCAGCAGCGCGTCGATGTTGGCCTCGATCCAGCCGAAAAACGCGGGATCGCAGATCAACCCGTACTTGATGACCTCGGCCAGACCCGAGCGCAGCTCTCGATCCGGCAGCGTTCGCAGCAGATCGGTGTCCGCGATCACCGCGCGCGGCTGATGAAACGCGCCGATCAGGTTCTTGCCGCCCGGATGATTGACCGCAGTCTTGCCGCCGACCGAGGAATCCACGTGCGCCAGCAGCGTGGTCGGTAGCTGCACCAGGCCGATGCCGCGCTGATAGCAGGCGGCGACGAATCCGGCCAGATCTCCGATCACACCGCCGCCGAGGGCCAGCACCAGCGCATCGCGCGCGACGCGATTGGCGATCATCACGTCAAATACCCGGCTGGCGGTGCTCAGCGTCTTGTGCTGCTCGCCGTCGGGCACAATCACTTCGAGAATGCGCTGACCGGGCAGGCATTGCTTGACCAGGTCGGCATACAGCGGCGCGACCACGGTATTGCTCACCAGCACCACGTCGCGGCCACGTGCGTGCGCGAGCAATGGCTCGCGAGCCTGCAGCAGGCCGGCGCCGATCACGATCGGATAGGAGCGTTCCCCTAAGGCTACGGTCAGGGTGTGCAAGTGTGACAGTATACTTGCTTCGCCGTCAGCGGCCGGTGCCCACCACCCGCAGCACGGCCGCGTAGTCATGCGCGATGCGCTCGGCTACTGCGCGCACCCGCCGGCGATCGGTCGGGATGCAAAGGTCGGCGATCTGGCGATACAGCGGCTCGCGCGCGCGCATCAGCTCCTCGAGCCGCACGCGCGCGTCGGTCCCTTGCAGCAGCGGCCGATGGTGTGTACGGCCGGCACGCTCGGCCTGCTGCGCCACCGAGGTCTCGAGGTACACCACCCAGCCGCGGCTTGCCAGGTTGAGGCGATTGTCCGGATCGAGGATGGCGCCACCGCCGGTGGCCAGCACTACCCGCGGCCGGTCGGTGAGTTCGGCAATCACGTCGCGCTCGCGCTTACGAAATCCCTCCTCGCCTTCGCGCTCGAAGATCAGCGGGATGTCCGCACCGCTGCGGCGCTCGATCTCCTGATCGCTGTCGCAGAATGGCAGCTCGAGCAGACGGGCCAGAAACTTGGCCACCGCTGTCTTGCCCGAGCCCATCGGGCCGATCAAAAAGATACTGTGCTTGCCGCGCATCCGTCGCTGCACCTGGCAGCAAACGGATCATAGCGGCCGGAACGTTCTCGTGCCTACTTCCAACAGGTGGCTGATGTATCCGCGCCGCCGGCGCCGGTGGCCGAGGAGAACTGCTTGCCGGTGCTGTCGACGCTAAAGTATTGGCACGGCGCGTCCTGCAGCTGCGGGGAGCCGCCCACCGGCGTGGCCGACGCGGTGTAAGTCGGCGGCGTATTGGGTGGCACCGCCGCAGTGGAGGTGATGGACATCTGGTAATAGCCGCTGCCGACCGTCAATGCATTGGTGGTCGCGGCCGCCGAGTTAAAGCCGAGCTGTGCCCACGTGGCTGCGTAGCTGCCGGCGGTGCTCAGATAGCGCTCCTCGCGTCCAGCTGCATCCAGTACCGCCGTGCGGGCGTCGACCCGGCGCGAATGCTGGACCTGCTTGGTGTACATCGGAATGGCGATCGCGGCCAGCATGGCCACGATCGCCAGAGCGACCATCAACTCGACGAGACTGAAGCCTTTGGTACGCATATGTGGTTCCTGCCTTGCCTCAACGCCGCTCGACCCAGGTCACGCGGGTGCTGTGCGGGTTAGGGCCATTGAAGGGCATCGCGCTGCCGGGGCCGCCGCCGCCAGCGCCGCTGCTGCTGCTGCCACTGCCGCTGCTACCACCGCTGCTGCCGGCCGGCGCACTGGTCTGCATGACCAGGAAGCTGTGGGTGCCGGCCAGGACCACCGAGGTGCTGCCCGTGCCATTGGTGTACTCGGCGCCCACGACCTGATTGTTGTAGTTGATGAAGCTATTGACGTTGTCGCCGAAGGTCGAGGTCGCGAACGTTCCGCCGTTGGTAGGCGAGATACCGTAGGTCCAGCCGGTCGTGGTGGTCGCCAGACACTGATAAGGATTGGTCGACGCCGGCACGGTGGTGTTCACCAGGAACACCCCCAGCTGCAGGGTCGGATTGAAGATCACCTGCTCCGCACCATTGCTCGAACTGCTGGGCAGATTCAGCATCCAACCGAACTGAGTGTTGCCACCGCCGCAGGTGGTCGATCCGGACCAACACACCGGATTGCTGCTGATGGTGCGAAACTGGTTGCCGCCGGTGGAGGTCACGACGCTCTGGATGGTCTGCACCGCAAGTTGACCAACGCCGACGGTCGCGGGCGATGCCACCACGGCAAACTTTTGGGCCGACTTTGAGTTCCAGTTGGCCATGTTCGCGTCCCAGATGCCATACAGCGACTGGGCGGCGATTGCATAGGTGGTCGGCGAGGAATTGGTCAGCGGAATCTGCCGTCCGGTGCCGAAGTCGACCATCACTCGAAGTGTCGAGGCGGTCTCTGAGGTCACCAGCGGTAACACCTGAGTCGTGATCGGCTGCCCGGAGGGCGTGCTGAACAGCGCCGTGGCGGGGCTACGTCCCCACAGCGCCGGGTTGTTGCTGGTCAGATCGAAGCGCCACACATTCCCCAGCAGATCACCGGCGTACACGTAGTCCACGATGTGATCGCCGTCGATGTCGGCCGGCGCAGCGTAGGCGATACCGTCGCCGGTCTTGCCGGTGCCGAAATAATAGAAGGTCCTGGCGCCACTGGCCGGATCGACCGTCATCACGTAGATGCCGGCATCACCGCTGGCACTGCCCAGGCCGTTGCCGAACACAGCGCCCCACATGCCATTGTGGAAGCGGCGGATCTGCGGCGTGCCGTAGGTATTGCCCAGATTGTTGCCGCAGCCCGCAACGTTGGTGCAGCTCAGCGTCGACGGGGTCCATTCCCCGAGCACGACACTGCCGGCGTTGCCTTCGGTGAAGGCGGTGCTCGGATTGGTGACGTCCAGGGCATAGATGGCAGAGCCGCCGGGCCCGAGCCCGCCGATCAGCCAGGTATGCCATTGGCCGTTATAGAACAGATCGCCGTTGCCGGGCGAGGCATCGACGTAGAACGCGTGGCCGTACTGAATGTTGGCGAAGTCTATCGCCGGATTGCCCGCGTTGTGAATCACGTTCAGGACCGCGCCCGGCATGTAGGCCATGACCTCATGGCCGTCATTGGGGGTCGAGCCGCCGCCCACGAAGTTGCCGTTGACATCGAACGAACCCGAGCGGAATCCGTGCAGCAGTCCGTCGTTGGCACCCACGTACACGACGTTCATGCGGGTGGCTTGCGCGGTCGCATAGTTGGCGTAGCTCTGTCCGCTGTTCTCCGGCAGGCTGGGGGCGGAAATCAGGAAATCCTGCCAGCTCGGCGGATAGAGGAGGTTCGGCGGTCCAACCGGCGTCGGGCTGGAGTCGATGATGTCGCCCAGCACGCTCACGCGCGCACCGAACAGACCCACGCCCTGGGCATTTTGCTCGTTGCTGCGATCACCGCGCAGGTAGTTCAGGCGGTTGGCGTTAATGGGCGTGCTATCGCCGGCATCCAGCGCCGTCTGCTGTGCAGCGGAAATGCTGCCCCACTCGAACGCAACACCGCTGCTGCCATTCCAGGTCATGATCTGACGTGCCGTCGGCGCCTCAGCCGCAGTCGCGCCGCTGACGCCGGTGGCGACACAGGTTCGGTTGGCGGGCACGCCGGTGAGCACGCACGAGGCGTCCCAGTTGGCTACTGAGCTGATGCTGACGGTCTGGGTACTGGCGTTGTAGAGCACATTCTGCGAGGTCAGCGAGCCGGCCCAATCGCTCGGATCGAAGAACGCCAGGTAGACCTGCGTGCCGGTATTCACCTGCGCGGCCTGCTGCTGGTTCAGGCCGGCGGAGCTCGCCGACTGCTCGAACGGCGTGGCCTTGAAGCACAGGATCTCGTGAATGTTGGTGCTGCCACCGGTCGAACCGGCAAAGCCGAAGCGAAAGGTGGCCGGTATCTGGCCGTTTGAGGCGGTGATGTCCTGGCCGTTGATGACCAGCTGGCTGGCGCCGCTGTTGTAACTGTAGGACAGGGTCAGCAGGCCGGCCGGCGTGATCTTCAGGTCATACGTGATCGGCGTCGCCTGAGTGCGCATGGTCGCGGCCTCGTTGGCGATCAGGAAGCCGTTCGGCAGCTCCTTATAGGCACCGATGATCGGCGCGTAGTCGGCCACGGCGGTGGCGGTCTGCACCGGCAGCACGGGATTGGAATAGTTCCACAGCGTACCGGTGATGCAGGTCGCGCGCACCGCAGCCTGCTGATTGGCGGCCGACAAGGCGGCCGGGTAGAAGGCCGGGTTCAGCGCGTTCAATGTTGCCCAGGAGATGCTGCCGACGCCGCGCAAGCCGATCCGGCCCGGGTGATAGCCGTAGCCCAGCACGGTGTTGTCGCCGGTGGCCACGTTGCCGCCGGCATAGCCGGGCTCAAGGGTGGCGCCGTTGAGGAAGTTGCCGTACTCATCGATGCCAAGGCCGAGGTAGCCGCCCACCAGACCGTCGTGCGGTGTATTACTGTTGGAGCACGAGTACGCAAGGCTTCCGCCCCAGGCCCCGATCCCGGCCGGCTGCGCGCCATCCATCAGATAGAAACTGATGCCGTCGGCACCGTCCCCGCCGGCACCGCCCGAGTCACCGCGATAGGTGGCGGTGGTGAAGGTCACGTGCAAGCCCGCGCTGGTGGGAAAGGTAAAGTTGGAGACCACCGCACCGTTCTGCGCGTAGCCGCCGGGGCGGCCGTTGGTGAAGCGCAGGGCGCCATTGGGCGCGGCATCGGGCAGTAGGCCGCCATTGCCACCGACCAGCTGCTCGCCGCCGTAGTAGGCCAGGCCGAAACAGGCCGGAATCGTGCCGGTGTTATTGCCAGCCGTGAGGCAGGCGCCATTGAATGCCTGCCAGTTGAAGCTCGATGACGAGCCAGTGAAATTATCCTGGATGATCAGCTGCGCCCAGGCGGCTGCGGGGAGCAGAGCCACCAGGGTCGACACGCAGATCCGAGACACAATTTTGCTGTTCATAAATTTAAGACCTCAAGGGCCATTCGCACCGCAGTTGTTCCAGGTCACTTCAAATTGGCTTTCGACCACCGCCACCGTGTTGGGGTTGGTTCCATACCCATAGGCGTCGATCTGATAGAGGTTGCCGCAGCTCACCACGTGGTTGAAGTTGCTGATGAAGCTGATGTAGTAGCGCGGCGGCGCGTAGTAATAGTCCGCGGCTGCCGAGTTGATCACATTCATCGACTGCGGCGTGTACACCGTGCCGACGTCCACGCCGGAGCTGCTCTTCCACGGCACCGCGGTCACGCTGGGCATAACCACGTTGATACCGCTGGTCTTCAAACACACCATGCCGGTATTGGCATTGGCATTCATAAGTCCGGTGCAATTGCCGGCGTTGGACCAGTTGTTCTGCATGATCCACCACTCGGCATACTGCAGCGCGGTCAGCGCGGCCGCGCGGGCGCGCTCCTTGTCGCGGGTATTGCCGGCGATGCGCTCCTGCATGCCGAAGCTGCGGAACATGCTGATTGCAAAGATCGTCACGATCATCAGCAGCAGCAGGCTTGAAAT
>DASXYW010000022.1:0-8704 GCA_036502265.1 Steroidobacteraceae bacterium
CGGCGGGTGTATTCACGGGTCAGATCAAACACCGAGGTGCGTCGGTACTCGGGCCATGCTCGCAGCTGATTGAAGATCAGCCGGCACATGCCGGGGTCGTTGTGAATCACCGTCAGGTGCCGCCAGATCAGAAAGCGCAGACGTGGGCGTGTCCCCTGCAACACGCTGAGCTGCTGGTCATAATCGGAGAGGATGCGCTCGTACCACTGCTCCACCACCCGGATCAGCAGTTCGCGCTTGCCCGGAAAGTAGCGATAGATGGTGCCCTCGACCACCCCGGCCCGGGCGGCGATCTCGGCCGTCAGCGCCTCGCTGTAGCCCTTGTCCCGAAACACCAGTTCTGCGACCTGCATGATCTCGCGCATGCGGCGCTCGCGCGGCAGGCGTGCCCGGCGTTTGCTGCTCATGACCGCATTATCGCATAAGTGAGTGAGGCTCATCATATTTTGGCGTCCTTTTCATTGCCGTCGGCAATGCTGTCATCGTCGCCCTGCCCGGCATTTCTCGCCGGTCTGCTGCGGCGCGACAGGTCGGCAACGAGGAGAGCTGAGACAGCGCTGGAGCGCGCTGATACAATAAGTGAGTCTCGTTCATTAACGCTCAGCGTATCGTCACCGAGGTCAAAGCCATGCCCGAAAGTGCTGCGGCGAGTCCATCCACGCCTGCTGCGGCTGCCACCGCCTTTGATCTGACCGCCGAGCAGCGCGAGGTGCTCGAGGCCGCGGATCGCTATGGCCGTGAGCAACTGCACGCCCTCGCCCCGCGCATGGACGCGGAAGAGTGGTGGCCGGCCGAGGCGTTCGCGCGCCTGGGCCAGGACGGTTATCTGGGCATCACCATTCCGCAGGCCTACGGCGGCGCCGGCCTGGACCTGGTGAGCACCGGTCTGGTGGCGCAGGGGTTCTCACGCTGGAATCACGCCTTCGGCCTCTCCTGGCTGGCGCACGACAATCTGTGCGCCAACAATCTCTATCGCCATGGCAATGAAGCACAGCGCCGGCATTACCTGCCCGGCATGTGCAGCGGCAAGCTGGTCGGCGCGCTCGCGCTGACTGAGCCGGGCGCCGGCTCGGATGCGCTCGGTTCTATGCGCATGAGCGCGCGCCGCGACGGCAATCACTACGTCCTAAACGGCACCAAGATATTCATCACCAACGGCCCGGTCGCCGACGTGCTGGTGACCTATGCCAAGACCGCGCCCGAGCAGGGCACGCATGGGATTACCGCCTTCATCATCGAGAAGGGCTTTCCCGGCTTCAGCGTCGCGCAGAAACTTCCCAAGATGGGTTTTCGCGGCAGCCAGACCGGCGAATTGGTATTCGACAACTGTCGCGTGCCGGTCGAGAACCGCCTCGGCGCCGAGAATGCCGGGGTGGCGGTGGTGATGACCGGCCTCGATCTGGAACGCGCCACGATCGCACCGATCTGTCTGGGTATCGCCGAGCGCGCACTGCAGCTATCGATCGATCACGCCAAGACGCGCAAGCAGTTCGGTCGCTCGATCGCCGAATTCGAAATGATTCAGGGCAAGATCGCCGACATGTACGTCTGGGTCGAAACGATGCGCTGCTTCATCTACCGTGTGCTGGCCGCAGTCGATGGCGTCGGCGCCGAGCGCGGCGGCCGCGGTGAGATCCACGCGCTCAGCGCAGCCTCGGTGATGTACGCCGCTGAGACGATGGCCAGGGTGGTCGCCGACGCGCTGCAGATCCACGGCGGCATCGGCTATATCTGGGAAACGGAAGTGAACCGGCTGTATCGAGCGATCAAGATGCTCGAGATCGGCGCCGGCACGACCGAGGTGCGCAAGCTGATCATCAGTCGCGAACTGCTCGGGACTGCGCCCGCTCAGTAACCCAAGTGCCCGCACCGACGAGCGGTCTTCAGCCGCGGGCGCTGAAGACCTTCGCTGGTTCTCGGAGCTAGAGATTAAGGTCCGCTGTTGGGCGTCTCGGGCTGGCGCCGGTTCTTGCCGTGGGCCTCGCCGCCCTTGCGACCGGCGGCACGTGCGCGCTCGCGATCGTGCCAGAAGTTGCCAAGGTTGTTCTCCTTACCCTGGCTGTGTCCGCCCTTTCTGGCGATTTCGCGTTGTCGCTGCTCATCCATGGCAGCAAAACCGCGCCTCGGACTGGCAGGACGCGACGGCGGGTCGGTGGTGGCAGGGACCGCCTGCTTGCTACGGGCATCATGATCGTGGGGGTCAAAATTATTGTCCGCCATGCTGATCTCCTCGCGCCTTGCGCGGTCGGTAAAGCTTCCTGCTGTGGGGGATCCTCCTGGAGATGTGGACTTGCAATCGCTATGCCACATTCCATACCAGCGCAATCAGTCTGTTAGCGGCGCACTGAGCCAAGCGATGCATGAAATGCCGGCATTGTCTGCCACTGTCGCTGAAATTTTTTCAACGCTGCACCGCGGTGTTGCGGCGCGTAGGGGGCTTCTCAGTCCCCGGAAATGACCGGCCGCACCCGTGTGTCGCCGCTGGGTTCGTACAGTGCCTGCAGTGCAGTGAAGTCGCTTTGCTGCGGGTTACCCGCCAGCATGTGCTCGCGGATGAGCTTGAGCTGATAGCGCAGATACGGCAGCAGCGATTCGGCCGGAGCGACCTCGCCGCGCTGCTGGGCCAGCAGGCTATCGCCGTAGGCCTGAAAGTATTCCGTGTACGCGCTTTCGTAATGCGACAGCGCCTGGCTGAACGCGGCATCACCCAGCACCTCACCACACAGCGCATTGATGCAAAGGAAGCTACAGGCGGAATTCAGAAACGCCGTGTGCTCGCGCACCAGGCAGCGCACATAGTCCTGTGCGCCGAACAGCGTACTGACCAGTTGCCGGCGCGCCTGACCGATCACGCGCCGGTCGCGCAAGTACTCGAAAGGTGCCTTGCGATGCAGCGTCAGGAGAGCGACTTTGCGCAGTTCGACCGCGCGCTGTGCCGGCGGCGGCACGACCACACCGTGCATCAGCTGACCGTGCAGGTGCTGCCACCGGTACCGCAGCGGCTTGTCGCGCAGCATGCGCTGGGCGATCTGAGATCGGGGCGAAGCCTCATCCTCGGCTGCGCGCAGCAGAAAGTGCTGCGAGTACTCCATCAGCAGCGCCGTGGTGAACTCGGTCTCCACCGCGTGCTGCGACAGCGTGCGGCGCGCGCGCTCAGCGAGGCTCATCGCTGCATATCACGTCACAGCCCCAAACCGTACGTCGCGTCGCTCGGGTCCGGCCAGCGCCAGAACAAGCAGCGCCACCGCGACAACGCCCACCACCCATATGAATGCGTATGAGTAGTCCAGATGCCCGGCACCGCCGTGCTGTTCTGCGATGATGGTCTGCAGCGTCGCGTTATACGAGGCCAGCAGATTTCCGAGCTGGTACACCACACCGGGGAAGGTGGCGCGCGCCGCTGCAGGTGACAGCTCGTTCAGGTGCACCGGCACGACACCCCAGGCCCCCTGGACCATGAACTGCATGACAAATGCCGATGCCGCCAGCGCTACCGGGGTCAATGCATAAGCCCAGAATGGCAACACCACCAGCGACAGCGCGGCAGCGATGGCGATCGCCTTGCGCCGTCCGATCCGGCTGGAGAGCGTACCGAAATACAGGCCACCGCAGATGGCACCGATGTTGTAGACGATCGCGATGATCGACTTGGTGCCGGTTGGAAATCCGCGCTGGACCTCGAGGAATGTCGGATACAGGTCCTGCGTGCCGTGACTGTAGAAGTTAAAGCAGGTCATCAGCGCGATCGCATACAGCGCGAGCGGCCAATGGCCAGAGAGTGCTGACCACAGGTTGTGACTGACGCCGGCAGACCGGCTAGCCTGCCAGGTGGCGGATTCGGGCACGTGGCTGCGGATATAGAGCACCAGCAGTGCCGGGGCTGCGCCGACCATGAACATGCCGCGCCAACCAATGTGCTCGAACAGCAGCCCAAACACGATTGATGCGAGCAGGTAGCCGCACGGGTACCCGGCCTGGAGCATCCCGGAGACCAGTCCGCGAGAGCGGATCGGCACGCTTTCAAAGGCCAGCGAGGCGCCCACGCCCCACTCACCCCCCATCGCGACGCCATACAGCGCGCGCAAAATCAAAAACGCGCGCAGCGACGGTGCGAAGGCCGATGCCAGTTCCATCACCGAATAGAGCAACACGCTTGCCATTAAGGCCGGACGCCGACCGAAGTGGTCGGCAAAACGTCCGAATAGGAAGGCGCCGAGTGGACGCATCGCCAGCGTCAGAAACAGGGCGTAGGTAACGCTCTTGATGTCGGTGCCAAAGTCGCCAGCGATGCGCTTGAGTACGAACACCACCAAAAAAAAGTCGAACGCATCGAGCATCCAGCCAAGAAAGCTGGCGAGGACGATTTTGCGTTGCGTGCTTGTCCAAATTTCGTTGGATGACATCGACTAACCATCTGGGCCTGTGACGGCCGGAATGTGGTCTTGGCTGCGGATATTGAAACATTCCCGCTGCGGCGTCTAGCAAGCGGCCAGACCACCCAGCCATCGGGCCTGGGGGCGATATGCTAAGCTTTGTCGTCAATCGTGCGGGCGCCGTGTGAATCATAAATCGATGAAGGGCCGCATCTATCTTCTGAACGGCCCCAATCTGAATCTGCTGGGCGAGCGAGAACCGGCGCTATACGGGCACCATACCCTGGCCGATATCGAGGCCCGCTGCCGCAGCGTGACTGACCGACACGGACTCGAGCTGATTCCTCGCCAGACCAATGCCGAACACGAGATGGTGGCCTGGCTGCAGGAAGCGCGACGCGCCGCTGGCATCGTGCTGAACCCGGCGGCGTTTTGCTACCACTCGGTGGCGGTGCTGGATGCGCTGAAAATCTGCGAGTGCCCGATCGTGGAAGTGCACATCAGCAACATCTATCGACGCGAGGATTGGCGCCGCGAGTCGATCCTGGCCGCCGCAACCACCGGGGTAATCACCGGCCTGGGTGCCGACGGCTATCGTCTGGCGATGGAATATCTGGTGCAGCTGATCGTCTAGGCGTCGAGCAGCGAGCGCGTGTGGCGCGCAATCATCAGGTTCTCGTCGGTCGGAATGACCCAGGCGGAGGGCGTGCGCGCGGCGACCGATATGCGCGGGCCACTCTTATTATTGGCGTCCTCATCAAGCGATAGACCGAGCCAGCCGGCATCGCGGCACACGCGCGCGCGGACCTGCGGTGAATGCTCGCCGATGCCGCCGGTGAAGATCAGCGCATCCAGTCCGCTCAGCGCGGCGACCATCGAGCCCAGCTCGCGGCCGACGCGGTAGACGAATAGGTCGATCGCATGGCCGGCGGCCGGCCGCTTGCTGCTTTGAAGCTCGCGCATGTCGCCGGATACGCCGGAGATGCCCAGCAGCCCGGATTGTTCGTACAGCAGCTGTTCGATTGCCTTGGCACTCATCTTTTCATGTTGCGCCAGATAAAGAACCACACCCGGATCCAGCGCACCGCAGCGCGTGCCCATCGGCAGCCCGTCAAGCGGCGTCATGCCCATCGTGGTGGCGACGCTGCGGCTCTGACTGATGGCACATAGGCTGGCGCCGCTGCCCAGATGCGCGACGATCAGCCGCCTGCCGACGCATTCCGGGGCCACGCTGGCTAAACTCGCGACGATGTACTCGTACGACAGGCCGTGAAAACCATAACCGTGAATCCCGCGACTGGTGAGCGAGTGCGGCAAGGCATATTCCTGTGCCAATGCCGGCTGCGAGCGATGAAAGGCGGTATCGAAGCAGGCCACCTGCCGCAGTTGCGGCGCCACTTTTGTGACCGCGCGGATGGCGGCAATTTGTGTCGGTTGATGCAACGGCGCCAGTGGAATCAGGCGCTCGAGCTGCGCCAATACGTTCTCATCGACGAGCGTCGGGCCCGCATAGGATTGCCCGCCGTGCACCAGGCGATGGCCGACCCCGGCAAAGGCCGCCTCCCCGCCAAATCGCTGCACGCACCAGTTATGTATAACCTGGATCGCGTGGTCGTGGCCGCCGCCGGGCACCGCCTGTCGGGTCAGGTTATGACCGTGACCATCGCTGACCTGCAGTTGCGGCGAGCCGTCGAGATCCTCCACCTGCCCCCGCACCAGGACCGACAGATCCTGATTGGACCCGGTCTCGAACACCGAAAATTTGATGCTCGAGGAGCCGGCGTTGATCACCAGGAGCGGCGCTCGCATACGCCAAGCATAACCCGGGGCGCCAGTGTGCCGCCGACGCCGACGTTACCGTGATCAGCGGCGCTCACCGGCAAAACTGTGAGCTGCTCCATTGCTCGTGAACCGCGCGCACGACACAGTAGCGCCACGGCAAGCTGGGGTGTGCGGCTGTCGCCAACAACTGACCGTTGCTCTTGCATCACGATTGGAGAGAAGATCCAGCGTGGTCGATGTGTGATTAATTTTTGCGAGGAAACCATGTCATCCACGACCTCCCCCGCCGCGCGCAGCAGCCGTCCGACCTCGAAGTCCATGCGCCCGCTGCGCGCCGACGTGACGCCGGCGGTGATCGATCCGGAGCGCCGCCGCGCGCTGATTGCCGAGATCGCCTATTACCGCGCCGAGCGCCGCGGGTTTGAGCCCGGGCACGAGAACGAGGACTGGCTCAGTGCCGAGGCTGAAGTCGACACCGCGTTGACCCTTGGCGTGGTGACATCCAGCGACTGATTGCCGCTGCGCCGCGCACGCGGCCCAAGCCCGGCGGTCCCCCGTTTGACCCTAGTTGCGCTGCGGTGCCATGCGATCAGCGGCGCGAAAGAATCGCCGCGCATGGGCCACCAGTTCCCCGTCGGTCGGATGATCAAGGGTCTCGACGGCCGCGATATGCGGCAGCAGCTGCGGCGCATGCCATTGAATGTGCTTGTAGAGTTCGTGCTTGGCATTGGCCGGACCACCAATGAGCACGGCACCCGTCCCGCCGATGGCGCCAACCACGGCCTGCAGGAATTCGTGGTCGCCCGCGCTGTGACCGCTGCCCAGTGACTTGCCCTTGTGATGCACCCGGTGGGTTGGGTGGACGACCTCGTGGTCGACGGCGTCGGCATTGAAATGAAACACCCGCGCTTCGTGATGGTCGATCCAGACCACCGCATGGTAATGCTGGCTCATCGAAATCTCCCCGGCGTCCTGGCGCGCAGTGCGCGCAGCTGTTGCTCCAGACCCTCGATGCGCTCCAGCAGACCGAGCACCAGCGGCAAAGCCTGACTGTCCAGATCAAAATCGTTGCACAACCGCCGGGCGTGACGGGCCGCCGTGACAGCCGCGGCGCCGTAGCGCTGATCCGTTGCCTGCGACTTAATCGGCTGGATTGCGCCGGTGCTGACCAAATCCTCGAGCGCCTCGGGGGTCAGGCCGCTGAGCTCGGAGAGCTCCGACAATGTCACCGCATGCTCTTCGAGCCAGAGCATTTGAGTAAGTTCAACTCGCATGGCTGGCCTCCTCGGTAAAGTGCGCGCGCGGAGCGAATGCGGACACCTCAGCTAGCTGACGATACAGCGCCTGCTGCGCATCGTTCACTACGCTGGGCACGACAATCTGCACCACCGCATAAAGGTCTCCGGGCTCGCCCTTCGGCGTCGGCAATCCGCGGCGCGGCAACCGTAATTGGCGCGCCGCCTGGGTACCGGGCGGTACCTTGAGTCGCAGCGTTCCGCCGGGTGTCGGTACCTCGACGCTGGTGCCCAGCACCGCCTCCCACGGGGCCAGTGGCAGGTCCAGGTACAAATCATGGCCGTTGGCACGGTATAAACCATGCGGGCGAAGGCTGATGTTCAGGTACAGATCGCCGGCACGTCCGCCATTGAATCCCTTGCCGCCCTTGCCCGGCACGCGCAAACGCTGTCCATCGGTCGCACCCTTGGGGATGCGTGCCTTGAACGCCTGCGGCACGCGTCGCAGCTGACCGTGTTCATCGTACTCAGGCAAGCTCAGGTCCAGATCGAGCTCGGTGCCGTGATACGCCTGCTCGATCGTAATCGGCACCGCGATCTCGAAATCCTGCCCGGGCATCGACCTGCGCGTGCCCGCGCCGCCGCGCGCACCGCGCAAGTGTTCGAACAGATCGGACAGATCGAAACCCTCGGTGGAGAAAGACTCCTCGCTCGAGGGTCGCCAGTGCTGCTGCCAGTCAGGTGGGGGCTGAAAGTCCTGGCCCGATTGATGCTTGCCGAGTTGATCGTACGCCGCACGTTTATCGGCATCCTTGAGTGTCTGGTAGGCCTCGGCGACTTCCTTGAATTTCTCCTCCGCGTTGGCTTCCTTCGACACATCGGGATGGTACTTGCGTGCCAGTCTGCGATAGGCCTTCTTGATCTCCGCGTCGCTGGCACCGCGTTCGAGCCCAAGAATGCTGTAATAGTCTTTGTATTTCATAGATGAAGCCGCCACAGCCACGAACGGGACTGTGCCTTATGAGAATAACGCAGCCACCGCGGTAACGGGCGTAGAATTGCGTCGTGCGGCTGTGCGCCCGTCGCAAAGAAAAAGAATTCCGGCGCGGGGCATATTCGCACCTCGGACATCAGTTTTGCTCCGCAGATTGCAGTCGTCGCCGTAGGCTTTTCATTCTAGCGGCCCCAGATATTTCGGGGCTCCATCCGCCGCATACGGTTCTGGACGAGGCTCATCTTGGCCCGTAGAATTCGCCGCTCTTCAGCGTCGGCCAGCGTGGGCGCAACCGCCACCGCAATCGCCGTCGCAGTCAC
>DASXYW010000023.1:0-3230 GCA_036502265.1 Steroidobacteraceae bacterium
TTTTCCGCATCTGCCCTACGATCCGTTCAAGGACCTGGTGCCTATCGGCGGGCTCGGCGCCACGCCGAACGTGCTGGTCAGCGCGGCGTCGAGCCCGGCGCACGGGCTCAATGACCTGATCGCGCTCGCGAAGTCGCGGCCGGCCGGGCTGACCTTCGCCACATCCGGCTATGGCCTGCAGCAGCATCTTGTCGTCGAACAGATCGCGCAGCGCACCGGCGCTAAGTTCATCCTGGTGCCCTACAAGGTGGCGGCCACCATGGTCGAGGACGTCGTCGCCGGCCGGATCGATTTCGGCAGTCTGCTGGCCGGCACCACAAAGCCGCTGATCGAAAGCCACCAGCTGCGCGCCCAGGTGCTGGTGCAGGACGCCCGTTCGAACCTGTTGCCGGATGTTCCGACCACCGGCGAACTCGGCTATGCGGGGCTCCTCGGCAGCGTGCATTTCGTTCTGTTCGCGCCGTCAGCGACGCCGAAGCCGATCGTCGATCTGCTCGATGCGACGCTGCGCACGGTCGTGGCCGAGCCCGGCATCGGCGAAAAATTCCGCCGCATCGGCTTCGAGCCAACGCCGATGACCTCGGCGCAGATCGCGGGCGAAATGATCACCATGCACGCGGCGTTCGCACCGATCATCAAGAATTTGAATATTCATCTGGAGTAGCCTGTGCGGGCATCGAGCGGCTCCCCTGCCGCATCCCGAGCCACCAGTAGAGTCCTGCCGTTATCAGTCCGGCGAGCGGGAATACGGCGGTCAGCGGATCTTCGATCCAGTGCACGAAGAAGGTGAAGAAACTCTCGGTGGGTGGGCCGGAATCCGTGCCACTGCTTTTCCATGCCATCACTGTCAGCGGCATCAGCACCGCCCCGCCGAGCCCGAGCCCGAGCAGGCAGACCTTGAGGCCCGTCAGCGGCCGCCATAACGACAGCAGAAAGAGGCAGGGCAGGAAGAGAAACATCGTGCTGCCGTAGGACACGATACAGCCAGGGATCAGCAGTATCAGGAACCCCAGAACCGGGTGGGCGCCGCCGAGCGAACTCAGCAGCGCGCTGAAAATCACCGGCACCGCCAACGGTGCCAGGATCAGGCCGGTCCAACTGAAACGCATGGCCAGTCGCTCCCAGGCTGGTCTGCTTGGCGATGATAAAGCCGTAACGCGTCGAATCGCCAGCTCTTGGTGTGGAAAAGCGCCGACGGGATCAGAAATCTGCTATCACGTCGCCATGCGTCCGCTCACTGTCGGTCCCATCCCGCTGCCCAATCCGGTGCTGCTCGCGCCGATGTCGGGCGTCACCGATGCGCCGTTCCGGCGGCTGGTGGCGTCGCTTGGCGCGGGGCTGGTGGTGTCAGAAATGACGGCCTGCGCGGCGCTTGCCGGGGCAGGGCGGTCCGCGCAGGCGCGCATGGCGCGGCGGCGCATCGAGGATCATGGCGCGGGACTGCATGTGGTGCAGATCGCCGGCTGCGAGGCGCACTGGATGGGGGAGGGCGCGCGCATCGCCGAGGACGAAGGCGCGGCCATCATCGACATCAACATGGGCTGTCCGGCGCGGCACGTCACCGGCGGCCAATCCGGTTCGGCGTTGATGCGCGATCTCGATCACGCGCTGACCTTGATCGAGGCGGTGGTCGGCGCGGTGCACGTGCCGGTCACTCTCAAGATGCGACTCGGCTGGGATGACGCGTCGTGCAATGCGCCCGAGCTGGCGCGGCGCGCGGAGGCAGCCGGAGTGCAGCTCGTCACCGTGCATGGCCGCACCCGCTGCCAGTTCTACAAGGGGCGCGCCGATTGGGCGGCGGTGCGCGCGGTGAAGGACACCGTGTCGATTCCGGTCGTCGTCAACGGTGATATCGAGAGCTTCGGCGATGCCGATGCGGCGCTTGCGGCATCCGGCGCCGACGCGGTGATGGTGGGCCGCGGCGCGCAAGGAAAACCCTGGTTTCCAGGGCAACTCGCGCGCTATCTGGCGACAGGCGAGCGTGGATTCCCGCCGCCGCTTGGCGAACAGCTTGCGCTCACCAGCGCGCTCTATGGCGAAATGCTTGGCCTCTACGGCATCGAACTGGGCTTGCGCCATGCGCGCAAATATCTCGGCTGGGCGCTCGACACGGCGGCGGCATGCACTGGCGCGCTCGACGATCTGCGCAAAGTCCATCGCAGCCGCGTGCTGACTGCAACCGATCCGGCGCAGGTGTTGCGCCTGCTGGCCGAGGCGTTCGACGCGTTCGGCGACGCGGCGAGTGAGTCTCAGCCGGGCAGTGCCGCGGTAAGTCCGAGATAAATCTCGCGCACCTGTTCGTTGCGCTGCAGGTCCGACGCCCTGCCTTCCAGCGCGATGCGTCCGGTCTGCAGCACATAGGCGTAGTCGGCGATGCTGAGCGCAAGTGGAATCGACTGCTCGGCCAGCAGCAGCGTCAGTCCCTGCCGGTGCAATTCGGCGAGCGTGTCGTAAAGTGTGTCGACCACGGCGGGCGCAAGACCGAGGCTCGGCTCGTCGAGCATCAACAGGCGCGGCTCACTCATCAGCGCGCGGCCAACCGCCAGCATCTGCCGTTCGCCGCCCGACAGCGTGCCGGCCGCTTGCCGGCGCCGCTCGGCAAGGCGCGGAAACAACGCATAGACGCGCGCGAACAGCGCATCGAGGCGCGAGCGGTCGGCGAGCGCCGTAGCGCCGAGGCGCAAGTTCTGCTCGACCGTCTGCGTCACGAAGAGCCGCCAGCCTTCCGGCGATAGCGCCAGTCCCTTGCTCACGATCGCATAAGCCGGCTCGCCAAAAATCGTCTCGCCGCGCCATTCGATACGGCCGTGGGCCGAGCGGATCAGCCCGGCGATGGCGGACAGCGTCGTCGTCTTGCCGGCGCCGTTCGAGCCGAGCAGAGCTACGATCTGGCCGGCTTCGACCTGCAGCGAAATATCGGCGACGCCGACCAGATCGCCGTAGCGCACTTCCAGATGCTCGACTTTCAGCTCAGGCATATAGACTCGCTCGATTATCTCACCAACTCGTTGTCCCCGCGAAAGCGGGGACCCATGACCACCGCGTCTTAAGACCGGCGCATCGTGATTATGGATCGTAAGTCTCGGGACCCTCGGCTATGAGGTCGCGAGGCGGGCGTGCGGGATGTATGGAAGGTCTTGGCGACCGTCGGAATCTCGCACCCCGCCTTGTTTGATCGAATGGGCCGGACACCCGGACGGTAGTCAGTGCTGGCCGCACGTTTAACGATC